>JAQGPB010000545.1 GCA_028293265.1 Pedosphaera sp.
ATGAGAAACTCGAAGAGGTGTGCGCCGTCATCAAGCGGCTTGTCCTGTCCTCTGTAGTATTTGGTGCGAGGATCATGTGGCAGGCCCCAAAAGCCGTCGATCCCCCAAAGTGCTGGTTGCTCCTGGCAGAAGTAATCGTCAGTCTGACCGGGTGTTACCAGGCGGGGAATTCGGAACAGCAGCGATGCTTCGTAGGCTCCGTCAGGAAGCAGATCTGAAAGCACAGCGGCTTGAGCATCTGTCAATCCGGTGAGCCCAGATGAGAGTTCATTCTGAAATTCACGGGGATTGAGGCTCTGGTTCGCTCCGTTGAGACGCTGGAAAAAAAAGGAGCAGGTGCCGCAGATATTGCCAATGTGATAGGCGTCCTTTCCGTCGATCGTAATGAAGCGGTCCCACACCTTCCATGAGCCACCCCCTTTGGTGGCGAAGCCCAGAAGAGACTTGGAGCCTTGGACGTTGATCTTCATTTTATCGCCTACGAATAACCGATCCACCCGAATTTTCAAACCGGCGCTGATACCATGCGATCAATATGGCCAATTTGTGGCGAATATCGAGCCTTTTCCATAATCGTAAAACAACGAAGTAAAACGAGCAGAACCGGATAGCGAGCCATTCAGCTCGCCGGTTCTGCGGCCAAAGGTTCGTTTGATTTGGCTTTGTTGTGCTTCGGTTCCTTCCCTGCCATCGCTGCCTGGTCTTTGAGCCGGTAGCTCCGGCCCGTGATGGCGATTTTCCAATTACCACTTGACCACACAACCTAAATGAACTACGCATGTAGTCGTAATGAGCAGCAAGGTTGTGTTTCTGGTCATTGACAGGCTCGGCGGATGCAGGGTTTCTCCTTGAGCGCTATTTTTTTATTATTAACCCGTCGCATGATCTCCTTCATCATCCCCGCGCACAATGAAGAAGCTGTCATAGCCCGCACGCTGCAGGCGATCCATGACACCGCGCGCGTCGTGGGCCAGCCGTATGAAATCATCGTGGTGAACGACGCCTCCATGGACGCCACGGCGGAGATCGCCCGGCAGCACCACGCAACCGTCTTGACGGTCAACCATCGCCAGATTGCCGCCACGCGCAATTCCGGCGGACGCGCCGCACACGGCGAACGCCTGTTTTTTGTGGACGCGGACACGACGGTCAATTCGCGCGCCGTGGCCTCGGCGTTGCGCCACCTGGACAAAGGCGCAGCCGGCGGCGGCGCTCCGACGGTTTTCGACGGAGTCTTGCCACTTTACGCGCGGCTCTTGATTCTTTTCTCCCTCCCCTTTTTAAAGCTCATCGGGTTCACCGGCGGCGCTTTCATGTTTTGCACTCGCGAGGCATTTATTGCGACAGGCGGATTCAACGAACGTCTTTTTTGTGGCGAAGAGGGCCTCTTCATCGTGGCGCTGAAACGGGAAGGCCCGTTTGTCGTGCTCTGGAAACCGGTGCTCACTTCCGGACGACGCTTTCGCACGATGTCGGGATTGCAAGTGCTCGCCACCGTCGCCCGCGTCTCAGTTTCTCCTTTCAAAATGCTGACCCGGCGCGATTCGGTGAAAAAAATCTGGTATGACTCAAACCGCACCGGCGACGACACCCTGCCCGCCACCTGGGCCGTCCGGGTGTCCACCACCGTCGCGCTGCTGCTGGTGCTGGTGTTGGTCACCGGGCCGGTCTGGCAGTTCATCCCCTGGTCGCTGACGCCCTGGGGCAGCCCGCTGGGCTGGATGAGACTGGTCATTGGAACATTTCTTTGTCATGTCGGATTGCTATTTTGGCCGTTCACCATTCTGTTGGTCGCAAGTCTGCTGCGACATTTCTTGGTCAGAAGCATGTTGCGGCAAAAGCGGTGGTGCGAATGGATCAAGTTGGTGGCGCTCACCGCCTTTTGCTCGTGGCAGGCCTGGGATGCGACGCAAGACGTCATTTGGAGCTGGACCTGGCTCTACGAGTGGTTGGCGCAAATATCGTTCAATCATCACTTCGTATCCTAAACTTTTGGGGCCGGGTATTGCTCTGGCGAACGGAACGGAATGTTTGTTGCGATCCCAAGGCTCTGGCAACATAAGCCTCAAATCTTTCGAAGATTTTTGTTGCCATCGCCTACAAATGAAGTCAGTCTGACTACGGATGTAATCAATATTGGTTTGCCCGAGAAAATAAGTTGCGACGGTAATGCTTGTCTATGGTTCCCAAATGAATACTTCCATCCGGGTCATTTGTTTCACGATGCTGTCGTTATCGACATTTTCCTTTCGCGCTGGGGCGGAGGGTTTCGCCAATGTTATCTCTCCGCCCTACTATCTGGTTCACTACGAAGGTTCGACCAACGAAGGGGAGTTGAAGATCAGCGCGAACTATACGCTGTGGCTGCCTCCCGGCGTGAAGACCTTGCGCGGTGTCATCGTGCATCAGCATGGCTGTGGCCCAGGTGACGACAGGGACGAGCGTGCGTTGGCCGGCGACTTGCATTGGCAGGCGCTGGCGTGCAAACAGGCGTGTGCGTTGCTGGTGCCGTCGTATGAGCAGTCGGACAAAAGCCATTGCCGGTGGTGGCACGATCCGCGAAACGGCTCGGATAAAAAATTCCTACAGGCGCTCGCGGAGCTGGCGGCGCTGTCGCAGCATCCTGAACTGGCGACGGTGCCGTGGGCGTTGTGGGGACATTCTGGCGGCGCTTGTTGGGCGGGCAGCATGTTTCTGCTTTATCCCGAGCGTGTCGTTGCCGTTTGGTTGCGTTCAAATGTGCCGCTTCAACTGGCTGAACCCATCCCCGCAGCAGCCCTCGCCATCCCGGTGATGTGCAACCTCGGCACGCGAGAAGGCGTCACCGGGACCAACAACACTTATGCTTTGGCGTGGCCGCTTGTGCGGGAGTTCTTTTCGGCATTTCGCGGCCAGGGCGGCCTGATCGGCGTGGCGGTGGATCCGAACAGCGAGCATGATTGCGGCAACTCGCGCTATCTGGCCATCCCTTGGTTTGATGCCTGTCTCACCGCGCGACTGCCGGAAAAAGCCGGCGATGCCACATTGAAGCCAATGCCAACCGACGGCGCGTGGCTCGCGCCCTTGCTCGGCCAGAAAGCGCAACCCGCCTCGGAATTTACCGGTGATATAAAGACTGCCATTTGGCTGCCCAATGAGCGCATCGCCAAAGCTTGGAGCGAGTTTGTCAAAGACGGCAACGTGAGCGATCCCACTCCGCCGCCGCCGCCCCGAGATGTTCGCGTAAGCTCAGCCGGAGAATTGACTTGGAAAGCAGAAGCCGATCTGGAGAGCGGCATTGCTGCATTTGTGATTGAACGCGATGGGGAGAAACTGGCCCGCGTTCCAGAACAGCACTCGGGTTACTTCGTTGGCCGTCCGACCTTCCAACAAATCGGTTATGGCGACGAACCGACACCGCCGCTTGCGCCCATGCGCTACACGGATAACACAGCCAAGTGGAGGAAATACACCTACGCTGTGCGCACGGTAAACACGGCTGGCCTGGAGTCCACACCCAGCCCGGCAGTGGCGATGACCGGCTCAAGCAGAGACCACCACAGCGATGCGTTTCCTTCTGGGCTAATCTCCAAACAGTGGCCAAAAGGCCCCGAAATAACCAAACCGCGTGTCGCCATCAAGCTCGACACCAGACTCCTCGATGCCTGTGTTGGCCGCTACGAATTTGCGCCTGGTGCCGTGTTTCCGACCGGAGCCAAACTGACGGTCTGGCGAGAGGGAGAGCAGTTGGTCGCGCAACCTCGGAGCGGGGGCGAAACCCCGGGCGCTCTCGATACTTATCCCGCCTCGGAAACAAACTTCTTCCTCAAGATCGATGGTTCGCAATTGATCTTCATCAAGAATGACAAAGGAGAAGTGACGGCTGTCATCCACCGTTCCACTAACGGCGGGATTCCGGACCACCTGGGCAAGAAAATGAAGGATTGACCTGAATGCTTTTGGCCACCGGCAAGATTACCGAGATTCAGCAGATCACAGGCCCCATTTCATAATCCAACACCGAATATTAGCAGTGGCGGCTCAGAGGCATACCTCACTTCTGACATCGTTGCGAGCAGGAGTGGGGACTTCACCCCATTCGACCGGAAGGCTTTGGGCATCCATTGTAAAATAGAGCGCGGGTCGGCGACCCGCAGCAACTTTGAAAACCCGGAGGCAGTATAATTATTCCTGCGCGCCATGAGTCACGAAATTGCCGCGGGTCGCCGACCCGCGCTCCGCCGGCAAAACAAGCAACAAAACATATATGAACACATTCACCACGAAAGACGGGACAACGATTTATTTCAAAGACTGGGGCACGGGGCAGCCCGTCGTCTTCAGCCACGGCTGGCCGCTGAGCGCGGACGCTTTTGAGGACCAGATGTATTTTCTGGCCTCGCGCGGCTACCGTTGCATCGCGCATGACCGCCGCGGCCATGGCCGCTCCAGCCAGCCTTGGAACGGCAACGACATGGACACCTACGCC
>JAQGPB010000550.1 GCA_028293265.1 Pedosphaera sp.
TCCGGCCCTGGAACACGCGGCAGCAACCACAGGGCAATCTGCCAGTCGCCGCGAATCCAGCGATGACGGCGGCTGATGTCGGCGTTGTAGCGCGAGGGATGTTCTTCGTACAATTCCACATCGCTGACCAAGCCCGAGCGCGCATGGGCCGACTCGATCAAATCATGGCTCAACACCGCGTTCTCGGGGAACCTGCCCTGCACGACCTGCTCGAAGGCATCCACGTCATAGATTCCTTTGCCGATGAAGGAGCCTTGGTCGAAAACATCCTGGTAAACATCCGACACGGTGCGGGTGTAGGGATCAACGCCCGCGTCTCCGGCGAAGATGCGGACGAACCATGATCGCCCTGCGCTGGGCAGGCTCACGCCCACCCGAGGTTGCAGGATGCCGTAACCTTCGGAGACAATTCCCTTCACAGGATCAATGCGCGGTTGATTGAGGGGGTGGGCAATCGTGCCGATCAACCGGCGTCCCGTGTCGCGCGGCAATTGGGTATCGGTATCGAGCGTGATGACAAACCGGATGTGAGGCAGCCGCGAAATGTCTCCCACGATCTCCGAAAACCGTTCCCGGCCCCGCCCGCGCAGGAGGGCGTTGAACTCGGACAATTTTCCGCGTTTACGTTCATAGCCCATCCAGGTTCCTTCCGCCGCGTTCCAGCGACGCGGGCGGTGGAACAGGAAGAAACTGTCGGGGTTTTCAGCCGCGTATTTTTGATTAAGCGTCCCGATGCCTTCACGAACCCGGAGCAACAAGGCTTCATCCTCCGGCATCACTTCCTGGGCCGCATCACGAAAATCGGTCAGCAGTGAAAACCGAAGGTTTGGATCACGATTGGCGAGATAATGAATTTCGAGGCTCTCCAGCAGCCGGTCAATGCTTTCAAAATTGCCGAGCATGGTGGGGACCACCACCATGGTGCCGCAGTCCGGAGCAATGCCCTTGGAAAAATCCATGCGCGGCAGAAGCCGGGGTTTCACGGCCAGCATGAACCACCAGTTCGCCAGGGACACAGCCAACTGGCTCAGGCTAAGCAGCAAAATCACCGTGACGAAACCCAGTCTCCAGCCATGCACGTCCAGCGAGCGGGCATACCAGGCGAGGAGAAAAGCCGCGGGCACCAACATTATGGAAATTACGCCGGTGTAGAAAGTGAGGGGCATCTTGCGGATGGCCCGCTCAACCAGGATTTCCGCCGGCCAATGGACTTTGACAGTGCGCTCCAGAACGGATTGTCCCTTGCCGATGAGGAAAAAACCAACGTGTGCCGACCGTGCCTTGCGACCATCCACCTGTGCCCTTTGCTCGGCAAGTTCAATTGCCTTCCAGGCGACTTCGTTTTCCGAAAGGCCGCCGTGCCGGGCCATTTTTTCCACCGAATGGCGATAACGGTCCCGCGTTGCAAAATCCATTTCATGATAAACCCCGGCAGGATCATTTCGCAGCGTGCGTTCCACCACGCTCAACGCCTCGACAAATTCCCGCCAGTCCGTGGCGCTCAGAAAACGCAGGCTCGTGATGGTATGGCTGATGGAAACCTGATCGGCAGCCTGTATCTGGTTTTCACTGAGCACGAGCTGCTCGATGGAATGCCCCTGTTCCATCAACCGCTGTTCAATCCAGTCGCGGGCAAAATGAACCGCAGGATCCAGGCGCGCCACCCGCTGGCAAAATTCCGTGACAAAAGCGCTGGACAACTGAACTTTGGCCTTGGCCAGCTCCGCCACCACGACGATCAAATTGGCGGCATCCGTTTCCGCCACCTCCCGCAGACGGTCAGCCCAGCAATCGGCCAGGTCACGATCCCGCCGGTCGGCGTTCAAGCGGGTGGCGATGCGGCGAAGGTTTTCAATCAACCCCAGACGCAGCATGATCGGCACGGCCCACAATTCACCCAGGTTGAGCGGCGTGACCGTCTGATACGCCGCGACAAAAGCGCCCAAGTGTTCCAAATCAATCTGCGCATCAACGTGCGAGATCAATTCGAGGATCAGATCATAAACGCGCGGAAGTTTTGCTGCCGGCCCTTGAACGAGCTGGGGCAGCTCCCGGCTGTAATGGCGGGGAAGATGGCGTCGTGCCATCTGGATCTGCTCTTCGATCAGATAAAAATTGTCGAGCAACCATTCCGCGGCGGGGGTAACGCGGCGGGTTTGGTCCACGGCCAGCGTTGCGCGGTTGAAAGCCTGGAGGATTTTTTCGTTTTCATTCAACCGGGGCAACAACCGGTTCCTGGCGTGCTTGACGCCAATTTTGTGCTGTTCAGCGATGGTCTTGGCGTGACGGGAAAGCTGGTCCAAACCGAATAATTCGGCTCGCAAAGGCGCCTCTTTCGCCTGCGTACGTGGAGGAATTCGCAAATGGAGGCTGTCAAGCCATTCAACCGCGGCAATTTTTTTTCCCAGACCGCTTTTCAGCATAGAGCAATGTGACGTCGTCCCGCGGGCACAATTATGCCAGCTTCCTGTAGCAAGGAAGTGGCCAGCCCAACCAGATCGACCCAGGACATTGAAAATTAACTGGTTGCGAAGAATTGCCGATTCTAAGGCTTCACAGTCACTCGCAATTTGCAATACCGCAAGCAACATTTTGCAGCAGCTTCATTTTTATTCATGGGCGCTAATGGCAACTCTTTGCGAGGCATATCAATGGGCGGCCGAAGCAGCGCTAATTAACCCAGCAATCAGGGCGGTTGGTCGTTGGCCCGTTTTTCGATTTGCAAAAAAAGGCGGAGGGTTTTTTGTCGTCGGTGGCGAGTGCTTTCCGGGATTGCTTAAATTGATTTCAGCAGGCGAATAGCATTTGTTTCCGTTCGAAGATCACAGAGTCTGCCGGATGATTTCCAGTTGCTGATCCAGCCGCTTGGGAGAGACCGGGATGGCGGTGCCGAGTTCCTGCGCAAACAAGGAGACTTTGAATTCTTCAATCATCCACCGGAAGGCTTTGATCTGACGGTTCGCTTCGAAAGATGGTGACGGTTTGGCTTGAAGTTCGTTTAGCGCGGCCTGATACGGTGCCAACTGGCGGAGGCGTTCCTGGTCTTTGGCAGGATTCAAGGCGGCGCGCTCGCCACGGATGAGCAACGCCTTCAGATAGCGTTGCAGGTGCGGCAACCGCTCATATTCAATGCGCTCCAAAAAACGGGCCGGGAGCAATTTGTCCAGTTCACCAGCAAGCGGATTGACGGAGCGAGCCGCAGGCGTTGCACCTAGTTGGTCGAGTGACGAGAGCTTTCGTGTGCCGGGAAGTGGCGAGGCCGCGTTCGCGCCAATGCGCTGCCGCACTTGCTGTCGCAACTGCAAA
>JAQGPB010000577.1 GCA_028293265.1 Pedosphaera sp.
ATCCATGTCCATCATATTCGTGGTTGGCATGTGAGTTGAGGGTGGAAAGTTGAGGGTTGAGGGCGGCGGGCTGGAATGAGCTTCGCGACCCTTTGCGGGAAGGTAGTTAACCAGTAGTTAAACGCCCCGTAGGGCTGCGAGAGTGCAAAACGGCTGGCTTGGGAGCGTGGCGCGGCGTCAAAGCCGCTGGCGGGCAAGGCGGTTGGCCAGGCGTTGCGCTGATCGCCGATGGTGGAACAATTGGACCAGTTGCCGCCGGATGCGCGGCGGCAAGGCGTGGTGGTAGGCCGATGGGGTGCCTGTGCGCGGGTCCATCCGCTGCCAGGCGGCTTTGAACGACCGGGCATCACCGACGATAGCGGCATTAAGAAAACGTTGCAGGGCATCGGGCGAAAGCTTGGGGCGGGTGCCGCGGTAGCGGAGCGCAATGGCATCCGGCGATTTGCCGTTGTCGCGCCACTGGTAATAAATACGAAGCAGCGTTTGCGCGCAGAATTTTGCCGGGCTGGTTTTATCGCAGCGGTAGAAGCGGCTGGCCCAATACCAGGTGAACCAACGGACGCTTTTGCGGAGCGATTGGCCGCGCTGGATGCGGCCTTCGATGTTTCGACAGATGCGGTGCAGGCGGCGGCAGCGTTCAAGCTGCCACTGGGGGACGGAGATTGACGGAGTGGTGACGGTGGACATGAGCAACACGGGGTTGAGGGTGGATGATTAAAAGGCGAACCGTGTTGCCACGGCTCGCCTTCATGTGTTGCCCTTTTGGAATTGAAAACGGAAACACCTTGAACGGTCAAGGTGGAAAGTGACCGGGCGAGCGCCTTGAAGTGAGCGCCCGCCCGGCCGGGCTTGCAAGCCGGGACATTTCCGGCCTTCTTCGCCAGCACGTAACCAGTCCAACCAGGAATGAAAGTCCGGGGTGGAAAAACCGCGCTGGAAAATGTTTGGCGGCGGCGCACAGAATTATTCAGTCGCAAAAGTCCACGGATTTTCCCCGGCGATCAAGGCGGCGAGCACGGGCAATGCCTGCGCCGCGCGGTTTTCGATGTTCTCGCCATCGTTAAACCATCGGCGTTGAAAGAAGCCGATGAAACCAAGGTATTCCGGGGCGAGCTTGACCACGGCTTCAAGGTGTGGGGAACTGCTGCCAAAAACAGGCTTGAGGGATTTGGCGATCCGCTTGGCGAGCTTGTCGCATTCCGGCAGGGTGGCGTGCGGGATCAGGCCGTTGAGACTATCCAGGTGGCGGGCCAGTTCCGCGCTTTTGTCCGGGATGTCGGCCAACAGTTTCGCAGCCTGGCGTTGCAGCAACTCCAATTGGGCGATCTTGCCTTTCAGGCTCAAGGAGGCTTCCTCATTGTTGTATGAAGTGCTTTCCTCCAATTGAACAATTTTTTGCCTCAAATCGGCCTCGTCTGTCCGCATCTTTCCCAATGTGGCGGAGACAAAGGTGAGATGCTTATAAAGCGGTTCAATGGCGCTGTAGGCCGACTGCAAGGCGGGAACCCTGGCGGGGTCAAGGGCGATGGACTGTTTTGGTGTCATAATTATTGGTGTGGTATGTGGAGTTTTTCTGTCTATATGAGAGCGCCCATCGCGCCGGGGTTGGTGATGGCCGGTAGCGTTGTCCAGTCCATTTTAAGCACTTGGTCGCGTTCGTCCTCGCTGGAGTAAGCGCCGGATTTGAACAAGCCTCCTCTGACCGTGAATGTCTTGGCAAACGATTGGTCCATGCGATTGGGCGTATCGCTGCTGGCGAACACCAGGACCATGTTGTCGAGAAAGAACTGAATGTTTTCCGGCATGCCTTCCGCGCTCATGTCAATCACCATCTGCGACATGCGGACCTGCGGTTTGGTCATCAGCATCTCGGATACGTCCTCAATCTGCGGGGAAAGCAACCCCAATGTGCCGGCGGGGGCGGCGGGCAGATCGGATACCACGAACCGGGATTTTATGAGCGGGTTGTTTCGGAACTGTTTGAACTTGGAGGGGCCGAAAAGCACCTTGATCGGCGCGCCATTCTTGGCGGCCTTGACGACCTTTAAAATAAGGGCGTCAATCAAAGCGACGGGGTCAACGAAGGGGTCTGAGAAATCCGCCTCCTGGGTGAGCGGCGAGGCCAGCGAGGCCGCCTGTGCGCCGGTAATGATCTCATTTTCCAAAGCCATGGCGGACGCATCGGCAAGACAGCCGGTGCCTTCCATCATCGCAAATTGAAGCCCCTCATCACTCAAGTTGTCTGCATTGTGAATGGGGAAGTCCAGGGCATTGGGTTGCAGGACTGCAACAACATCGTCGGCGGAGAAGCCGATTTGAGTCACCCCGCCGCCTGGCTGCCGCCGGGTGATCGGCACCTTGTAACGGTTCTTTTCCGTGTATTTCTTGTAACGGAAATTGATGTCCGGCACTTCGCAGATCGGCGCGATGAACTGGCCGACCGGTCGAATCGCATTCTGACTCGACGTAACGGCGAAGTTGGAAAGCAGGGGTGAGGTGGCGAATTGGGCTATGCGGGAGAGGGCCATAAATTATTGGGGTTTGGGGCGGTGGTTGAGTTTTGGTGAGTGGTGGATTTGTTTAAGCCGGCGCGGTTTCACGCCGCGCCATGCCGATGGCCGTGGCCAGAGACAGGCCCGGATTTGCTGCTCGGATTTCAACGGCGCGGTTCATGATGAATTTTGCGCCTTCCTGGGCATGTTCATTTTGGGCCATGGCCGTCGCTGTAACCAGGGAAAGGCCCGGCGTGGCTTGTTGCAGGCGCGTGGCGCGGTTCAAGATTAACTTGGCGTCTTGATCGGACAGTGTGTTTGGTTTCATTGTGTGGTGTTGGTTTTGTCTGCTGAATCATTCCCCGGCCATGAACTTGAAAAGCTCAGGTTCGGCGCGACGCGTCCGGTCATATGCGGTTTCAAAATCCGAATTGTCGGCAGCCTGCCGGTTGAGGACCAGTTTGTTGAACCGGGTGGCCGCTTTGGCGCGGTTTTTCAACAGGCCGTCCTTTAAAATTTGCTTAAAACTGTCCGTGTCCGGCATGGCTTCCCACAGGTCGGGAAATTCCTTCATCACGGCGGCGTAAGCCTCGCTCCATGAAATGCCGCGCTCTTTTTTGAGTTGCGCGGCCTTGGAGTTGAAGGCGATGGCGGGGCTTTTGCTGTTTGGGAGCATAAATGTTTAACGGGGTCGGGAGTTGTGGGTTGGAGGGCGGAGCGCCGCACGGTTGGCATCCTCAAAAGCGCACTGAATATCATCGGCCAGGTTTATTTTCTCTTCCTGCGCCATGGTTGCGCGGTTGGTGATGGGGGTGAGCAGTTCCTTGCCGTTGGCCGCATTGGTGAAACCAATGGTGTCCACCTTGAGGATGCGCACACGGTTGCCATCCAGCGGTTGAGTGTCTTGGGGATCGGCCACGAAACTGGTAAATTTGAACCGTTTGTTTTGGATGGCGGCGCGGCCTAGATCGGTAAGCCCGTCATCACTTGCCCAGATGCCATCGGCGCGCTTTTCAAAATCCTTGAACCAGGCAAAGGCGGCGGAGCTTTGCTTGTCGTCGTAAATAAAGTGCTCCTCGCCGGCATACAGGCCCGGCCAGTTGTCACCCAAACGCTTTTTGTCGGCGGCGAGGTTGGCCAGGATGGCATCCATGGATTTATCATCGAGGACTTGGACTATGCCAGCCTCGGGATTGGGCAACTCGCCCTTGGGGACAATGTGAATAAACCCGCCATCGGCGCTAATGGGGTTGGCGCGGTTGCAAATGATGAGATGGTGCGGATTCATAAGGTGCGGTGATTCTTTTTCAATGCTTTGTAGCGTTGATGCAAGTCGGCACTGCCGATGCGTTTACTATTCAGGACCAGGCGGAGATGTTCCTCTGATACACCCAATTTAGACGCCATCACTCCAATACCTTTGAAGCGCGTTTTTGCGCCCCAAGGTCTGCCGCGTTTAACGACGGTATTTGTCATATACGCCTAACCGTTAGCGTGTTTTGCTAACCTCGTCAATAGCATTTTGTGCTAACGGAAATCCGCAATTGCTCTTCCTCTTTGGCCGGATTATCAATTCAGGTGTGGAAAATGTGAAAGTCTCAAAAAGAAAACCGCTGGCGAAGCGCGAGCAGGGCGTTGGCAAAAGGCTGCGCGAGGCACGGGAACATCTGCGATTGTCCCAAAAGGAGTTTGCCGCCCAAGTTGGCATTTCGCGCCAGCGTTTGGCGAGTTATGAAGAGTTGAGAGCGCCGCTGCGGTTTGACCTGGCCTTGAAAATATGTCGCCAGTTTGTAATTGGCGAAAAGTGGTTGGCAACGGGTAAGGGCGTGGCGCGGGCGTGCTATGATCTGGCCTCGGAAAGCGCCGCACATCACATCCCAATTGATATGCCTTATGGTCAATCTTTTGATCAATGGCTTGGGAGAATCTATGATGAACTTGAATCGCAGGGCGGCGGGAAAAGTCACCTTCTGCTACACGACATGGATGGGGTTGACCTGATTAAGAATTGGCTTCTTTTCTGCGTTGAAGTTTGGTTTAGCGCGGACAAAATTCACCCAATGCCAAAAGGTTTTTCTGGCGGTCTTTTCTCATTCTTATTCAACAATGGCAATGACTATGTTGAGTTCGTGTTAAAGCATAAGAGGCTTCCAACGAAAGAGGATTTTGAAATCGGAATCGAAAAGCAAATGCCGGGCGCGGGGAAATGATTTAGTCTGCGCGGATCAATCTTGCCTTTGCGGCGTAGTGTGCTATCGTGCGTCCGCACTTTTTCAAATATGATGCCTTCAAAATCATCCTCTCTGATACTCTTCGCGCTGGCATTATTGAGCGCCGGTTGTGATCGGCAGCAAGCATTGCCGCAAGAGCATGGCCGCATCATTTGGCAGTATCACATTGAAACCATCGAAAGCGGCGCGCATGAAGACCGGCCAAAAATCACCGCGCAGGCTACCAAAATGAATGATGCCGAATGGTTCCGCAAAATAAAGGAAGCAGACCAAAGACCAGGCACGTTTTACCCCGATGAAAGCAAACTTAACGAATTGGGGAAAGCGGGATGGGAGATGGTGAGCAGTTATATCGAACCGGAAACTGTGTGGCCGAATATTGCTCTTACCGAAGTTGACCCCATGCAGAGGCAACCAAACATCCGGGGCGCTCGCCTCGTGATGGTCT
>JAQGPB010000456.1 GCA_028293265.1 Pedosphaera sp.
TCAACCGCGATCAACGGCAGCAATTGCTGAACAACCCGGCCGGGGGCACTCCCAATCCGCCGGGGAGCGTCATCAGTGTGCCGCCGCCACAATAAGCGCCATCTTTTCATCATGCTTCGTGAAATCAACAGCCACGATTGGGCCGATTTTTGCCACCGCGTAACCCAGCAACGGCAGGGGGCGTCCGTGCGCATCGAAACCATCTTGCCGAACGGGTTGAAAACCGAACAGGTCGGCGATGCAACTTTTCAAAGCATGGAGTTGGATACCAGCAATTCCTGCAACGATGTGATCCTGCTCCGCGTAAGAAGTGAACGGGAAATCGCGTACGACATCATTGATCCCGTCCACCTCATGCTTCGTGAAACCCGTTCCGGCGAGGATTTCAACCCGATCCAGATCGAGGCGGAGAATGGCACGACGTTTCTGACGTTTCATCCCGCCATTCACGCGCAAATGCTCGCGGGACTGAAGGTTAATTGAAGCGCGGGTGGGGAACGGACTGCGGTGAAATCAGGGTTTCACCGGGTTTGTGAGGCAGGAAATATCATTAGAAGTTAGAGGGCAACTGAAAGCAACATTGGAACAACGAAATAAAAAAGGAAACAATATGAAAAAGGAAATCGTGATCTTGTGCGCCGCCTTGTCGTTGGCTGGCTGCAATCGTCAGCCTAACACCGGAGGCGGAACCGGCAATGAAAGCGGCACCAGCAGCGGCACAATGTCCAACACCAACAACATGAGCACCAACAGTTCCGGCGGTACCGGCAGCAGTTACACCACCAACAGCGGCGCTGGCAACAGTTCCGCCACAAACAGCAACAGCACCCCGCCTCAATGATTGTCCCCGGTTTCCATCGTTCTGACTCACCGCACGTCAGTCGAACTGGAATGCTATTCCCAGGCGAACGCCGCCTGGGAATCGCACTTTTAGGCGCTGGCTGCGTTGGAGCTGTTTCGCCTATTGCGCCGTTGGCTGGTGTTGTCCGTGGACGTTCGCGACTTGCACTTCGTTTAGAACGGCCCGGTAGCTCTGGCCGGTTGCCAATTCGAGCGTTGCGCCATCCGCAGTTTGGAATTTTACCGGCAGACTTTGACGTTCCTTGCCGCTCTTGGTTTTGAACACAGAGAAGTGCAGGTGCGGCCCGCTCGTGAATCCAGTATTGCCGGACAGGGCAATCACGTCGCCTGTCTTCACCGTGTCGCCTACCTTCACCCGGCAGCCACTTTTCATCAGATGGGCGTAGATGCCGATGGTGCCATCCGCGTGCTGGATCAAGACGCAGTTCGCGCGATCTTCATATTTCCGGTCCGGACCGCCGACGTCTGAATCATCCTTGGCTTTGACGACGACCCCGCCCCGCGCTGCATGCACCGGCGTGCCTACCGGCATTTTCCAGTCAATGGCGTATTCATCCGGTCCCGTGTGGCTGAAAGTGCCGTGATAGCCTTGCGTGACGCGGAATGATTTTCCGGTGGCGTACGGCAGTTGATAAACACAACTGTCGTCATGCACGGCGGTGTGGCTGCCAATAGTGAAGGCATCGTTATAGCTGAAGCTCCAGGAATCTTTCGGCTCGATGGGCTCCAACGTGAACGCTTCCACAGTGCGGCTTCCGGGAAAAGTGGTCGTAAAGGGCACGTTGGTGCTGCAACGCAAGTTCGTCAGCTTCATGTCGAAAGTCGCCGTCACTTCCGCAGCTTCCAAATTCTGAACGTAAAAATGTGTAATGCCGCCGACGTCCTTGGTGCTGACCTTCAACATCTTGGGTTGCGCCGCGCCGGCGTGGGCGGAACTCGCCCTCAAGCCACAGAGCGCCGCAAGCAACAACCCGCGGCCCAAATTGCGCCAGCGGCGCGGTTCATCCCACCATTGCGCGCGCGGCCTGCTCGAGCCGGCTCCGTCACTTATTGATTTGCATTTCATCATTATTTTCAATCCACAACGGTCTGCATGGTTCATCTGCATTTCGCTGTCAGACCATCACCGAGGCAAAAACGTTCGATCTTTTCACGCCGCCAGCGGCACATTGCCCGCGCCCAATGGCGGCGGGAACATCGGCAGAACTGGGACCCGGCGTGGCAGAGGCGCGCCAAAATCGGGCAATCCCTCCGGCGTCCAGGTGAAGCGCTTGGCATGCACGTCCCGGTCATTCCAGCCGTGGGTTTTTTCGGATTTGGAATGGTAAAGAATCCAATCCTCCGTCTGGCAGAGCGATTTCACAAAAGAGCAATGGCCGACGCCCCAGACTTGTTCGGTCTTCTGAAAAACCGGGACGTGATGCTTTTGCCAGGCGGCCGGATTGAGCGGGTCCTGCGTCTGATTATGGAGCAACCCGAGGCAATAGTCGGGGGTCCAGCTCGCGCTCGCCGAATAGACGATGAAAATGTCGCCGTTGCGCCGCAGCACCTGCGGCCCCTCGCAAATCGGCATCGCCACCTGTTCCCACGGTTGATCAGGCTGGCAGATCAGCGTGCGCTTTCCAGCCAGCGTGACGGCATCGCGCATCGGTGCGATGTAAAGATTTTGCCCGCCATCTTTTCGGCCCGGCCAGCCGGACCAGATGAAAAACATTTTGCCGCCATCCAGTTCGAGCACAGTTCCGTCAATGGCCCAGCCGCCCGTTTGCAATTCGCCACGGCAGTGATACCGGCCAAGCGGATCATCGCCTTCGGATTCCAACACCCACATGCGGTGGTTTTCGTTGCGGCCATCGTCCGCAGCGTAATAAATGAACCACTTCCCGCCCAGGCGATGCAGTTCGGGCGCCCAGACGGCGTGGCAATTCCGCCCCTTTTCCGGCGCGCGCCAGACGCAAACCCCGGCGTCCTGCCCGATCCCGCCAATCGTCCGCGACCGCCGGATGACAATGTTCCGTTGCTCGTGCTGGCTTTCGGAATAATAATAGAAACCATCGTGGTGGATCATCCACGGATCCGCGGAACCGGCAGGCAATATCGGGTTAATAAATTGGCCTTTCGCTACTGATCATTTAACGGACCGAAACCGCCCATGCACCGCATGGAAACCCGGTTCCGTCCCGCTGTTTCTTAGGACGTGCGCATCGTAGAATGTTTCGCGGGTTGGAGTCTGTCGGCGGGCTCCGATATTTATGTCAGTGACTGTCCTACGCCGATAAAATCAGGAAAGGTTGAAGGAATGCGAAAATTGCTTTTTAATGTCCTTGATGTCAGCGCAGCAACTGCATTTGTTCGATCCGGCGAAGCCGTTGCTGCTTCGCTTTGGCGCTGAATTCTTCCGCGCCGTGCCTCAGAAGCCGGGTGTTTATATCATGGGCGGCGACGCCGAGCGCGTCCTTTACATCGGCCAGTCCAAAAATCTCCGGCATCGGCTCAGCTCGTACAAGAATGCGCGGCCCGACCGTGCGCCGCGAAAAATCATCCGGCTGGTCCACTCGGTGCGGACGATTGTCTGGGAGGAATGCGAGTCGGCGGAAGCCGCTCGTTTGAAGGAAAACCAGTTGCTGCGAATTCATCGGCCTAAATTCAATGTGATGAACGTTTATCCGCAGGCATACCGGTTCATCGGAGTTCAGGCGGCCGAGGGCCGATTGATTTTGAGCCTGCTTACCGAACCAAAGGCAGCTGGGAAAATATATGGCGCGTTCAAGGGCGGTGTGCGGGCTTACGCCTCGCTGCTTCGGCTGCTATGGGCGGCATTGCGGCAACCGGTGTCGCCATTTGACTTTCCCACACCACTGCTCAATTCCCGGCCGCCGCGCGAATTTCACTTTACCTTGAGTCCAGGATCACAAAATTGGATTGAATTGGTGGAAAAGTTTTTTGCCGGTGAATCGGATGCATTGGTTCCCGCTTTGGCAGAGGCGGTTCCGCATGGGGTGTCGTTCAGCGTCTTTCAGTTAAACCTGCACGCGAGCGATCTTGAAATCCTTTCCACTTTTTTCGAACGCGGCCCGAAGCGCAATCTTGCCTTGCGAGCACAAAATGGCATGAACGATCCGATCATAAAGCAGGAACAACTGGATGACCTGCTGGTGTTCGCCGAACGGACAGGCGGAGCAGAGCAGCCTGGCCAAACGACCCAGCTCATTCGTTGAGACCGAAGTAATCCTCCTGCTCGCGCGTCACGAGGCACACTGCGCGTGCCCGGTCTCTGCTTTCGATATTCTGCTTTTCCCTGAGTTCGTCGGGCAATTCGATGGGCACTTGCAGGCAGATGCTGTGGGTCGGAAGCACCTCACGCCAATCGGCGATCAACTGGCGATAAGCGATGCCCACCGGGCGGATTTGCCGCTGCAAATCATAAAGCCCGAGCGGATTCACATTGCCATTGTTCTCCCGCAACGCGGTGTCCCAGTCCACCTGGTCGGTGAGCGAATACCAGGTGAAGCCGACGATGGGGATGCCGTCGTTTCGCACGCGCAGCACGTTGGCCCATTCCTTCCAGAGCCAGAACACCGCCTCGTCCCCGTTCGGCCCCTGGTTGAGGTTCGTCTCGGTGTGCATCACCGGAAGCTGATAACGCCGGTGATAATGACGCGTGATTTCGCCGTAGCCAAAAACTTCACCCGAGGGATAGGTGTTGCCGTCCGGCGCCACCCGGTGTTCGTTGCTGATGTAGTAATCGTTGCCCATGACGCAATTGCGCTTGAGATTGTGCCGGAGAAAGAAATGGTACTCCTCGCGGGTCATCCCGTTGTCCAGCAGGAATTCGTACATTTCCGAACTGACGCGACGTCCGTAATTCAAGTCCAGGGACAAAAACCTTTCGGCATTGTTGATCTCGGCCGGCTTGATGGCGGCGGGATTCTCCGCGTGAAAATATTCGGAAGCCTCGCTTTGGATGAAAATGGCGTCATTGCGCACCTGCAAGATGGCGTTCATCGCCATGATGTTGGCCCTGACGATGTGCTTGAGCGCGGTGACGAAGGCGTGATCGTCCTTCAATTGTTCGTTCCACCAGCCGTATCGCGCGGAAAACAATGCGGTGATCAGCATCTCGTTGACCGGCGTGTAGAGCTGAATCCACTTATAGCGGCGGGCGAAATCCCAGGCATAGTCCGCGAACAATTCCGGAAAGTCCGGATTCTGGAAATTCCCGATCCAATCCGGCACTCCGAAATGGCAGAGGTCCGCGATGGGAATGATTTCGCGCTTCTTCAGGTCACCGAAAGTCGCGTCGGAGAATTCCCAATCATAACGTTCCGGCCCCAGAAACGCGCGGTAGAGTGGAACTCCGTAACGGAGAAAATGAAGGTCCAATTCCTGCACCTTGTCAAAATCAACGCGCCAGAGTTCGTAATGCCGGCAACTCTCCATTTCGTCCACACGGACGCGGCCGTTTTTGATGGTGGGAGAACTGTTCTCGATCCCTGTGGCAAACATGAACAAACTCATGTTGTAAAATAATGCGGATTCCGCCGCTGCCAAATGACTTTTAGCTGGAGTGATGTTCCTATTTGACTGCGGAAGATTACGGATGGACACGGATTCAAACGGGCCGGGGCCGGTTGCCGTCAGGCCTTGGTCTGCGGCAGTCCTTTGCCCGGCAGAGAAAGCACCAAGCTCCAACATCCAAGCACCAGAGAAGCACCAAACTTCAAGTGCCAAAGCAAAGCTCCGTGGCGCCATGAATGAATCTCACCATTGCTTTTCCATTTGAATGATTGCCAAGCTGTGACAAGCGCCCTTCCGTTTGGAGCTTGGCGCTTGGTTATTCTCTGGTGCTTGGATGTTGGAGCTTGGTGCTTTTAAACCTTACACCGCCCGCCAATCGAGTATTTTCAGTTGCACCGTGCGCCGCCCGTTGTATTCGTTGACCTGCGGCACGAATGCGATGTCGAACCGGCCGACCGGCAATGACGCTTCTTTGCCAGCCCCCCACCAGACTGCCTCATGCGTCACCGCGCCGTCCGTGACCCAGAGTTTCACATGCTGTTTCTCTGCGCCCATGCGCAGCAATGGCCGCGCCTGGGTCAAATTCCGGGCTATCAATTGGACCGACGGATTCCCCTGCCCGGTCGGCTTCAACTGGTCCAGTTCCTCCAATTGCTCCAAAGTAACTTCCTTCAAGACCACTTCGGCATCCAGCCGCAAGGCGGGCTGCAATTCCTCCGGCTTCAAGGCGCGCCGCGCCAGTTCGTTGAGTCTGGTGCGCAACGCGTCCAGTTTTTCCGCTTCGATGGTGAGTCCCGCCGCCATGGCATGTCCGCCGTGGCGCACCAGCAGATCCTGGCATTCGCGCAAGGCCGCCGCGAGATCGAATCCGGCGATGCTCCGGCCCGATCCGCGCCACTCGGCGCCTTCGCCGCCCACAATTATCGTGGGACGATAAAATTGCTGGAGCACGCGTGAAGCCACGATTCCCACCACGCCGACATGCCAGAGCAACTGGCCTTCCACGATCACAAAATCCTTTTGCGGATCGAACCTGGCCCGCACCGCGCCGATGACTTGCTCCGCAATTCCGCGTTCAATTTTTTGGCGCTCGCGATTGCGCATGTCGAGGTCGCGCGCCATCGGCTCCGCAGTGGCCATGTCCGTTGCCATCAGCAGGTGCAACGCCTCTTCGGCATTTTCCAGGCGACCCGCGGCGTTCAACCGGGGCGCGAGTTGAAAGCCAACCTCATACGTGCCCGCCACGGCCGTCACCTGCGCCACCTTTTTTAAAGCCACCAAGCCCGGGCGCGGCGTCACGCTCAAGCGTTCCAATCCCATGGACACGAGTATGCGGTTTTCGCCGGTGAGCGGCACCAGGTCGGCAATCGTGCCGAGCGCAACGAGATCGAGCAGCGGACGCAGGTCGTAATTCGCGGCTGCAGCCATGCCGGTTTCGCGCCCGCGCTTTACGAGCGAATGCGCGAGCTTGAACGCCAAACCGACGGAGCAGAGTTCTTGAAATTGGCCGTCCGACAATTGCGGATTGACCAGCGCCACGGCGGCGGGCGCGGGGGAAGAAACTTGATGATGATCTAGCACCAAGACATCCACGCCTTTTTCGCGCAGCCATTGGATGGCCGCCGTGGCGGTTGATCCGCAATCCACCGCCAGCAGCAAGGTGACCGGAAATTTTCTCAGACAGTTCTCGACGCCCTCCTGACTCAAGCCATAACCTTCCTCCATCCGGTGCGGAAGGTAATAGTGGACTTGCCAGCCCAAGGCTCGCAAAACCTCGGTCAACAAGGCCGTCGAAGTCACACCGTCCACGTCATAATCACCAAAAATGACCAGTGCCTCGTTTTTGGCGCGCGCTTGAAAGAGCCGTTCGACGGCCGCCGCCATGTTGGGGAGCAGAAAGGGGTCGGCGAGTTGTTTGAGGCGGGGTTGCAAATATCCGGCAATGTCCGACGGTTCGCTGAGGCCGCGGTTGACGAGGCATTGGGCGAGCAAGGGGGAGATTTTCAGGCCTTTTGCCAGGCTCGAAGCGAGCAAGGGCTGCGCGGGCGCCAGTGACCAGCGAAATTTCATGTTGCTTCTTTTTGGGGCTGCGCCGTCATCATGGAGGCAAGGATGGCGATGGCGATGATGATGACCACGACCACCAGCGAAGCGCCGTCGGGAATATCATATTGGAACCAGCGAGGCGCCTGTTCGTGCGGATCAATCAGCATTTTCACGCCGATGAAAATCAGGACCACGGACAAACCGATTTTCAGATAGCGAAAATACCCGATGGCGCCGGCCAGCACAAAATACAACGAACGCAATCCGAGGATGGCGAATACATTGGAGGTGAACACGATAAATGGTTCCCGCGTCACGCCAAAAATGGCGGGAATGGAATCCACCGCAAACAGCAAATCGGTCGTTTCGACCAGCAACAAAACCAGCAAGAGCGGCGTCAGCATCCGCCGGCCGTTCACAGCGGTCAGGAAGTTTTGCCCGTCGAAATCCGGCGCGATGGGAAATAATTTGCGCGCGCCGCGCACCACGAAGCTTTTCTCGGGGTCCACTCCCATATCCTTGGACACGAGCATCTTGAAGCCGGTCATGATGATGAACGCGCCAAAGACATAAAGTATCCAATCGAAGCGGGTGATGAGCGCAACACCGAGTCCGATCATCAAGCCGCGCATCAACAAAGCCCCGAGCACGCCCCAAAAAAGGACCCGATGTTGATAGAGCATCGGCACGCGAAAATAGCTGAAAATGAGGGCAATGACGAACACGTTGTCCATGGACAACGAAAGTTCGATGAAGTAGCCGGTGAAAAATTCCACCGAGGCCCGTTTGCTGCGCAGGAAAACCAGCGCACCCGCAAAGAGCATGGCAAGGATAAACCAGCAGATCGTCCAGGCGATGGCTTCCTTATATTTGACCTCGCGGGCGTGGCGATGAAACAAGCCCAGGTCCAGCGCGAGAAAGATGAGGACGAATAGAACAAATCCCGCCCAATGCCAGGGAGTGATTTGAACCACGGCCTGCATGGCAAAGCGCGTCAGGCGCGCGATGTGGATGCCGTATTCTCAACCACCACCTGCGAACCGGTCTTGGGCCGGACCCCCTTATGCCACCACAGCACGAGCGCGCTCGCGATGTAGATGCTGGAATAGGTGCCGGTGATGATGCCCACCAGGAAGGTGAACGCAAAGTCGTTGATCGCGCCGCCGCCGAACAGATACAGCGACATCGTGGCTAGGAACACCGTGCCGGAGGTGATGATCGTCCGGCTCAGGGTCTGGTTCAGCGCCTGGTTGATGATTTCCTTGAAACTGCCGCGCACGCCCATTTTGAGGTCTTCGCGGATGCGGTCAAAGATGACGATGGTGTCGTTGATGGAAAAGCCGATGATAGTCAGCACCGCCGCCACCATCGTGGCGTTGAACTCGCGGCCATGATGGGTAAACAACCCGGTGAGGCAGTAGCAGCCAATGGTCATCAGCACATCGTGAATGACGGCCACAACCGCGCCGACGGCAAACGAAAACTCATAGCGGAACGCCACATAAACCAGAATCCCGAACAGCGAAGCCAGGCTGGCCAGGATGGCGGTGTCCCGAATTTCCTTGCCGATGGTCGGGCCGACGGTTTCGGTGCCGGCTGCCTTGAAGCCCGCATCGGGAAAATCTTTTTTCAACGTCTCGATCACCAGGGGAGCTTTGCCGCTCTCCGCGGTGACAGAGAGTGTTTCCTTGCCGGTGCCGGCGATCTCTTTCTGGTATTGAACCACGGGATCAAACACCCCGGCATCCTTGGTGAGCGCAGCGGATATTTTATCTGGATCAACCTTCTTGTCAAAACTCAGCGTGACATTATCGCCACCCTTGAAGGAGATGCCGAGCATTTTGTCACCGCGGACAAAGATGCCGTAGCCCAAGCCAAGGAGGATGATCGTCCAGGAAAGGATGAAAGCCGGTTTGGCGAGCTTCATGAAGTCGAGCTTGGTTGTCCGGATGATGTGCAACATCGGCAGGGATTTCAGCCAGCCCTTGAGCAGGAGGAAATCGAATATCAGCCGCGTCACCACCAGGGCGGTGAACAAGCTTGCCGCGACACCGATTGTCAGCGTGACACCGAAGCCCTTGATCGGGCCGGTGCCCATGTAAATCAAAATAATGGAGGAAATCAGCGTAGTGACGTGCGAGTCAAAAATCGTGCCGAACGCCCGGTCATAACCCGCCGCCAAGGCGCCGCGCAAGGATTTGCCCTTGGCCGATTCTTCCCGGATGCGCTCGAATATCAGCACGTTGGCATCCACCGCCATGCCGATGGTCAGCACGACACCCGCGATGCCCGGCAAGGTCAAGGTGGTGCCGATGGAGCACATCACGCCGAGCAGGATGATGATGTTCGTGATCAACGCAATGTCCGCCACCAAACCGGCAAACTTGTAATAAACCAGCATGAACAAGGCGACCAAAATGGTACCAATGACCGCCGAATGCACACCACTGGTCACGGTGTCACTGCCGAGGGTGGGATCCACGCTGCTTTCAGAGACGAGATGTAACGGGGCTTTCAGCGGATTTTCCAGCACGTTCGCCAATTGTTGCGCGCGCTGGTCGGTGAACTGTCCCGTGATCACGCCGCTGCCGCCCGGGATTTCGCCGTTGATTCTGGGCGCGGATTGCAATTCGCCATCCAGCACAATCGCCAGTTGCCGGCCGACATTGTCGCGGGTGATTTCAGCGAATTTTTCCGCGCCCTTGGAGTTAAGGGTGAAATTGATTTCCGGGCGGCCCATGGGGTCACGCGACATGAAGGCGCTTTTGATGTATTCGCCGGTGAGCTCGGCCTTCTTTTTCACCAGGTACGGCGTGATGGTTGAAGTCCCGTTGGGTGCGGTGTCCTTTTCCTTGAGCACTTCATATCCCGGCTCAGTCAATCCCTGATTGATGAGTTCAGCGCTGTTTTCATGCACCAGCTTGAATTGCAAAAAGGCCGCCTTCGAAATGTTTGTTATGGCTTCGTTCTTGTCCGCTTCGGACAAGCCGGGCAACTGAATCAGGATGCGGTTGTTGCCCTGCGGCTGGATGACCGGCTCAGCCACCCCTAGCTTGTCCACGCGTTTGCGCAACACTTCCGCCGCCTGCGAAAGCGCCTGATCGCGGCCTTCCTGTGCGATAATGCTGTTGGTGGCCCCTTCCAGACGGCTGGCATCCATCTCCTCGACAAAGGCCGTGCCTCCCTGCAAATCTATGCCCAGATGGATCTTCCCGGCCGCTTCGCGTTGCAGGCGGTAAAGAATGGCGCGGTTGGGGTCAAGTTCACCTTTGACATCATAATATGGGAAGTAATAGGAGAGGTTGTTCGTGCCGGTGGCTTCGACCAGGTTGGCGAAGGTGCGGTCGGGCCGGTCCTTTTGCAGAGTTTGCAGGCGCGAGATGATGGCCGTGAAGTTGGTGTCCTTGCGCCCCGGCACCACCTGGTCCTGAAATACCGTGACCAGATTGCGTCCGACCGGCGGGTACATTTCGTAAAACGACCAGACGAGGACCAGGATGACAAAGACAAACTTCCAGAGGTTATTTCGATTCATGACGTGACTTATTGCAATTAAGATTCTTCGGGCTTGGATTCACCGGACCGCTCGGTGATTTCCGAAACGGCAGACTTGAGGACTTCGAGCTTGGTGTCGGCCGACCGGATGGCGAGCGTTTTATCCTTCACGCTGACGACTATGCCGACTATGCCGCTGCTGGTGACCACTTTGTCGCCGGGCCTTACTGTTTTGAGCATGGCGGCATGTTCCTTGGCCTTCTTGGACTGCGGACGGATCATGATGAAGTACAAGACCACGAACATCAGAATGAACGGAACAAAGCTCAGTATTGAAGACGGCTGCGAAGCCGCCGCCGGTGCCGCCGCATCCGCCAATAATATATTCCAGCTATGCAAAATCATATAGTCAAACCAAGTGAGCCGTTAAATCTAAGGAAGTGAACGCGTTTGGCAAGTGTTATAAGCAGCTTTTATATAGCCATCCCTTCGACCCTGCCAAACCTGATTTTCCATCCTCACGCGTCAAATACTCCGTTTCTGGTTTAAAATGCAGCACTTGAGCCGCACCCACAGGCTTTTTCAACTCTACCCCTTCTGGGAAAATCCGCAATACAGCCGCATCCTGGGTGGTGCCCCTAAAATATACCGGGGGGGTGGTCAAATTGGCGGGATTTTACGGGATCAGCCGGGATTAGGTGGGATTAGGTGGGATTGCGGGCCTTTTTTAATCGAAGGCATCGAGATTTTGGATGGTTTCCCTTCCCCATTGCGCATTGGGCGTCCTGCCCGGCTCCTGTATTTTGTCCACCTCATCGCCAAAGAGCGTGCGCTTGATTTTTTCGATCCGTGCCAGTTCGCGCTCCTCCGCCTCCTGCGACATCTCATCCACCAAGGGCAGCACTTTGAGGGCGGCTTGTGAGGCCTTGAAATGGTATTTGTCCCGCGCCAAGGTGAGCCAGGCGCGCTGGATCTCCTGCTGCTCGTTCTGGAGCAGTATGTTGGCCAGGGCGGTCAAATCCTTCACCTCGCCCGGCCTGAGGACGGAGTCCAGCAGGCGCTTGCCAATCAGCTTGACCGCGCCTCCGCGCAAAGTGGCCAGGTTGAGCCCGGCAGAGTCCGACTCGGCAGCTGTGGCCTTGGTCTAGCACTAGTACTCG
>JAQGPB010000595.1 GCA_028293265.1 Pedosphaera sp.
CAATGCACCGTCGCCACGGCGCGCGGCTGCTTTTTCATGATCTGCAGGTGCATCAAAATTTCGCTCGTGCGCTTCTTCACGCCGCAAAATTGGTTCCCCTCAAAATCCACCAAACACATATCCTCGGGCTTCATGAAGCCCTTGCTCACCAGCGTCGGTGTGCAAAGCGCGATGTCTTCCCCGACACGAATGGCGATGTTGCCGCCGTTCCCATCCACATATTCGCGCTGCCACAACCGCCGCCCGATCTCGCAAAGCTGTTCCTTCAAATTATGGCAATAAGGCGAGTTGAAAAACGCTTCCAATTCCGCCTTAGGACTTTTCGAACTCAGCGCCTTCGTCGGCGGAGCAACCGGTCCGCCAGTCGCGGCGGGCTTGGAGGCCGTCACCGCTCCGTTCGATTTGTTCACGGCGCGGTTTTCCAGATCGCGCATCATATCGCGCGCGGACGGCGTGATAAGCGCGTCGGCCGGCAAACTTTTCACGTCGCCGCCGTTGCGCAACAACTCTTCAATATCGCGGGCGCTGATGACTGTTCTCATTTGTTAAAAGGATTGTAAAAAATTTCATCCACCAACGCCGCATTGATCGCATCAATTGGTGTTGGTTTTTCAAAAGGTTGCGCCGCCTCGCGGCCTTCCACATAACCGATGGTCTGCCCGACCCCGCCGCCCAGATCGTCATAAACCACCAGGCTCGGGTCCTTGCTCAACCCGGCCGGAGTCTGCGCGCCATTTTGATAATGCTCGCGCGTGAACGGCGACACAATCAGCCAGCGCCCCCCTTCCAACGAAGGCAGCATCCGGCTCAAAGTCACCCGGCCGATAACAGCGCCTAGTTTCATATTGTCGAAGCGAAATATGCCAACACGGGTGGGGCGAGCGTCCCTGCGAGCCTTGCGCCCTCTCCCCCTTGGGGAAGAGGGCCGGGGTGAGGGGGTTTTCCCAATTCGATGTTCGGCTTTCGATGTTCGATGTTCGATGTTTCAACGTCTCTCATACCGGCACCCCCGGTTCCTTTTCATCCACCACCCCAATGACCATCCACCGCGCCGGACTATGGTCATCACCCACCGCCTTGCGCGCCGCCGAACCATCCGAAGAAATAATCACCCGCTGATGCATCCCTGCCCCCAACGAATCAATCGCCACCTGCGGCGCCCCTTCCGGATCGCCCGCGCCATTGATTGGCTGGCAGATCACCAAGCGCCAACCCTCGAAGCTCGGATGCTTGCGGGTCGCGACCAGATTTCCTTCCACGCGGGCGAGATACATGGCTTAATAAATTCTGAGATTGTCCACCATCACACAGCGGCGCACGCGCGTGAACGTCCGCGGATTTGTCACCCCTTCGCCCGTCGGCGTGGCAATCGAATAACTCAAATAACCTTCGCCGCCCAAACCCAGCCCTGCCATGCAAGGACCGTTCTTGATGAACAACGTCGTGTCCAGGGCGCGCCCCATCGCCGTCATCGCCTCAATATCATGCGAATGGATGATGGCCGTGTGCTTGTAAGCGTGCTCGGCTTCCAACGAACGCTCCACGCCTTCCTCCAAACTCTTCACGCGCACAATTGGCAAAAACGGCATCATCTGTTCTTCAACCACAAACGGATGGTTCGAGTCGGTTTCCGCAAATAATAATTGCGTCCCCGCCGGCAGATTAACACCAGCAGCCTTCGCCAGCACCGACGGATCTTTCCCGATAAAATCACGATTCACCGAGGCATGGGCGCAACCTCCGCCCTGCCCTTCCTTGAAAGTGAAAGCCGCTTTCGTCAGTGCATCCAATTGGCTCGAACTGAGCCTCACCGCACCGTTCTTCTCCATTTCGCCCATCAATTTCCCGGCGATGCTATCCAGCGCAAAAACTTCCTTCTCGCCAATGCACAAAAGATTGTTGTCATACGCCGCGCCGGTGATGATCGCCTTCGCCGCGCGTTTCATGCAGGCGGTGTCATCCACAAACACTGGCGGATTTCCTGGCCCCGCGCAAATGGCCCGCTTGCCGGTCTGCATCGCGGCCTTTACCACCGCCGGACCGCCGGTCACGAGCAGCAACCGCACCGCCTCGTGTTTGCACATCGCGGCAAAACTTTCCATCGTCGGCTTTTCAATCATGCACGCGATGTTCTCAATCCCCGTCTCCCGATAAATCGCTTCGTTATAAGCCCGCACCGCCACCGCCGCGCAACGCGCCGCCGACGGATGCGCGTTGAACACCACCGCATTCCCCGCCGCGACGATGTTCACAATATTGCCGCTCAACGTGGGAACCGAATGCGTGCTCGGCGTGACCGCGCCAACAACGCCAAACGGCGTGTATTCTTCCAGCGTGATTCCGTGATCCCCGCTCCGCGCATCCGGCCGCAGCCAATCAACTCCGGGCACGAGCTTGATGATCTTCAGCTTTTCAATCTTGTGATCCAGCCGCCCGATTTTCGTTTCCTCCAACTCGATCCGCCCCCACTCATCGGCATTTTTTTCCGCCAGTGTCTTGACAATATTTTCAATCTTGCGGCGCGTCTCAACGCCCTTTGCCTGCAACTGGCGAAACGCCTCATGCGCCGCCGCGCAAGCCTCGTTGGCATCCTGAAACACGCCATACTTCCCGCGCAATGCCACACTCGGACTCACCTTCTTGCCATCACAACCGCAACTCGACGCGGCCGGCGCGGACGACGCCTGCGCTTTCGCGGGAACACTCGCGCCACCCAGCCGTGCCAACGCCTCCGCTACAATATCCCTCACCAAAGCTTCATTAATCGCACTCATAAAAAATTTGACTCTGATCCAAAGAACCCCGAAGGCGTTCAAACTGTTTCTTCTCGCTCGCCCCCTTGGGGGAGATGGCCGGGGTGAGGGGGTTTCCCCCATTCGATGTTGGATGTTCGATGTTGGATGTTCGATGTTTCCGCTTCATGGAGAACCTTTCACGTCCGCGCGTTGTAAATCTGTTTCCCCAGCACATCCACCGAATCCACGATGCCGATGACCACCGCATCCACCGGCGTATCCTTCAAACCCGACGCCAGCCGCGCCGAACTCCCCTGGCAAAACAACACCAACTCGCCCAAACCTGCGCCAATGCTGTCCACCGAAACAATTGTATTCATGCCCGGACGAAACTTCGTCGGGTCCTTGTCGTCCACAAGCTGGGGCCGCAGCAATAGCAATTTCCGCCCGCCCATCGCAGCGTCCTTCTTGGTGGATACAACCGTGCCTTCAACTCTCGCGAGAAACATAATTTTATTTTTTCGTCATGCCGTTGCACCGAATGTTCCCGAACGCCGCAAAAACCAATGACCCACATTCCACCCGCGCGGCCGCAAACAATTCCCCCACTCCTGGGGGAGGGAGCCGTGGTGAGGGCGGGCGTAATTTTTAAAATCTCCGTGCATTACTTTTTTTCGATTCAATAAAACTCGGCACCCAACGCGCCAAATCATTTCTGCTTCGGCAAAACCTGTTCAACTTCCGCATGCGGCCGCGCAATCACATGCACGCTCACTAAGTCGCCCTTGATCGCCTTCACCGCCTGCGCGCCGGCATCAGTCGCCGCCTTCACGGCCGCGACATCACCAACGACAATCGCCGTCACCAGCGCATTGCCCACCTGCGTCATCGGCCCGGCCAGTTCCACATTCGCCGCCTTGAGCATCGCATCAGTCGCTTCCACGAGCGCGACCAGGCCGCGGGTTTCAATCATTCCAATCGCTTCTTGTGCCATAATTCAATTTACAGTTGAGGTTTCAGGTTTGAGTTTGCTTTCAAAAAATTTTGCCGCCGGGCGAACACCTTCGTTTTCAAGCAGCCGTTTCGTCTCGCGCGCCACCACCAATTCTTCATTCGTCGGAATCACCATCACTTTCACCCGCGAGTTGGCCGCGCTGATGACCGCTTCCTGCGCGCGCGTTTTCGCATTCGCCGCCGGATCCAGCACGATGCCCAACTGGTCA
>JAQGPB010000601.1 GCA_028293265.1 Pedosphaera sp.
GTCAGGTCGCTGCTCGCGCTTGTGCGCCGCGCCAGCCCAAAATCCGTGATGTGCGGTTCGCCGTCTTTATCCAGCAGAATATTCGCAGGCTTTAGATCGCGATGCAGAATCCCGTGCTGATGCGCAAAGTGTACCGCGCGCGCCACCTTTGCAATCACCTTCGCCGCTTCCACGGGCGCTGCCTTGAACCGAGCTGTTTGTTGCGAAAGATTGCCGCCTTCAATTAACTGCATGCTGAAAAAGTGTCGCCCATCCGCCTCGCCCGTCTCGTAAATCTGCACGATGTTTGGATGCCCTAGATTCGCCGCCGCTTCGGCTTCCGTGCGAAACCGCGCAATTTCCTCCGCGCCCGCGTGCTCGCCCGAGAGCATCATCTTCAGCGCCACCGTCCGGTTCAGGCTGATTTGACGCGCCCGATAAACCACTCCCATTCCGCCCTTGGCGATTTCCTGGAGCAACTCATAATCCGCTATGACCCGTCCGCAATTCGCCTCCACGATACTTACCGCTGCTGGTTGAAAAGACGTACCCGCACGCGGCAAAGCTTCGACCGTTGGCAGATCGTCGCCACCCGATGGCGGCGTGCAATTGAAGCCCGAGATCATGAATGGAGGTGGCGTTGCCGTAACCAAGTTCTCCGCAAGCTTGATGTGCGTGTTCGCGGTTTGGAGGCGGGCGGCGCGGGCCGCGTCAGGTTTACCAGCTTTCAAATCCCACGCTGCCTTGAGTTGCCAATAATCGCGGGCGAAATGCCAGTTGGGAATGGTTTCCATCCGCCTAGCGAGCTTTTCTGAGGCCGTCGAATACGTTTTTGGATCGCCTACGTCGTTATGCAGGAGGAAGTGCATCAGCTGCGCACAAAGCAGCCCGCTCTCAGTGGTTTCATGCCGAATGAATGCTGCCTCGACAGCACCAATCGCCTTTTGGTGATAAACCTTCACGCGGCCAATTTGTGCCCCCACCTGCATGGCTCGCTGGAGACGCTCGGCAAAAGGAGGCCACCTGTCTCCTGTTTCCAGAATTTTGCTGGATTCAATATACGCATCAACCGCCGTCTGCGCGGCTTTGTAGTCCCTGCGGCAAACCCAGAGCAGGTCCGCGGCTCGTGCCCGGAACTCGGCATCCCGTATTTCCCCCAATATTTCGCGGAGAGCATCCAAATCGGCCATTATTAGATCGTCAGGTATCGCCGAACGATGACCTTCGGAATAGACCTTGGGTCTGAATGGCATTTCGGCAGAATGAAAATTCGGCCAAAATGAAGCGATGGCGGACAGAAAACGATACACGCGCCGTTCTTGGTCGTTGTCGCTTGGCTGAAGCGCTTTCACTTTGGCGACGAAGCCTTCATAATAGGAAAGGCATTCATGCCGGGCAGCAGTATCGAGAACTGCTTGCCAATCGTACGCGCGAAGGCTCGCGGCCGTTATGCCGAATCCCAAAGCATTTTCGGTGGTGCTCATCCTGCACAAGATATACAAGTCTTGCAGGGGGTAAACGAACGAATTGTGGCCCACCCCCTGAGAACTCGGCTTGCCGGCAAGGAGAGTTTGCGCGGAATCTTCAATGTTGGGGGATAGAGCAGGCGACTTGCAATTTCGCAACAAGTCTCGGACTTTTGCGAAACCTATTGGGCTTCAACGTATTTGCATTCCATTCGAGAAGCTGAAAATAGATTCATCAGGCCAATTTTGGCAATCATGTCCAATGTGCGGGATGCGATGGAAACCGGCAACTTACGTCTGCAAATATTTCGCGACGGCTTCGGTGCGCGATTGAACATGCAGCTTTTCGTAGATACGCCGGATGTAAGTGCGGATGGTGTCAATGCTGATGTCCAATTCGCTCGCAAGCTGCTTGTAAGTCCAGCCCTTGGCCAAGCCATCTATCACAGCCTGCTCGCGTGGAGATAATTGCCCCGTTATTTCTCCAGCAGCATCGGCAGCCGGCTTTTGCTTTTGAAATGATGCCACAACTTTGCGCGCTATGGAACTGGTCATGGGTGAACCGCCTCCGTGGACTTCCCGGATGGCGGCAAGCAGTTTTGTCGGACTGGAGCGTTTCAAGAGATAACCATTGGCGCCCGCAGCCAAGGCGCGAAAGATCTTTTCGGTGTCCTCATAAACCGTGAGCATCAGGATTTGCATGTCCGGGAATTGTTTCTTTAACCGCTCCACGCACTCAATCCCGCTTATTTCTCCAAGGTTGATGTCCATGAGCACCACGTCAGGCTGGTCGGCGGGCAGGTGTTTCAGCGCGGCTTCGGCCGAACCGTAACTGCCCACGCATTTGAAACCCGACGTGCCATCCACGAAGGTGGCGATGGATTCTCTCAGCTTGGCTTCGTCGTCAACGATGGAAACCGTGATCATATGTCATTTCCTTTTTTGGCAGTTTTCAATGGAAGGATGAATCTTATGGTCGTGCCTGAACCAACCGTGGATTCAGCAATACATCTTCCCCCAACATCCGTAATGCGTTTGGTCATGTTCCGCAATCCGTCGTGTGTATCTTGGGAGTGAGAATCATCAGCCATCTGTGTTTGTAAATCAAAACCCTTGCCGTTATCTTGCACACAAATCTCAAGGCTTCCGTTCTCACAGGTAATGGAAATTTTCGCGAACGTGGCGGCCGAATGCTTCAAGATATTGGCCAGCGCTTCCCGTACGGCGAGAAAAAGTTGGTGCCTTGTCTGCGAGGAAACCGGATGGGACGGCATTTGCGCGGGCACGCCCAGATCGCACTCCACCCCGGTCATGGAAAAATAATCCTGGGCAAATTGAGCCAGATAGGAGGTCGCATGTTCCAGCGTGTCGTTCTGGGGATTGACGACCCAGACGATTTCGTCCATCGAGTGCAACACTTCACGTGAGTCGTCTGAGATGGATTTGATTTGCTCCTGGAGTGCGGCCGGACTGATGCCGTCGCGACGCGCATGTTCACTCAGGAAGGAAATCCGACATAGCTTGGCACCTATTTCATCATGCAAATCCTGCGCGATGCGAGTGCGCTCCTGTTCCAAGGCCCGTTCTTGTTCCAGCCGTTTCAACCTGGACTTTGTCTTCTGTCCCTCAATCAAGCGCACCAGGCCGCCGACCGTGGACAACAAAGCAACGCTTGCGAGGCCGATGAACCACCACGATTGCCAGAAATATCTTGCGAATACCAAGCGAATCTCTGCTCCATTGCTGGCCCAATTGCCGTCGCTATTGCAAGCGATGACGCGAAAATAATACTTCCCGGGCGGGACGAAATTATAAACCGCGCTGCGGCTGGTCCCCGCGTCCAGCCAATCAGCGTCCCAGCCTTCGAGTTTGTACCGGAAACGAATCGTTTCCGGCGCATCAAAGCGAAGACCGGTGTAGACCAATTCCAACCGGTGCTTGCCTGGTGGAATCGTGAATTTTGCCGCATCGGAATTCGCGCTTTCTGGAACGCCATCAAGCAGGATTTCTTCAATCACGGTGCCGGGCAATGGCTTTTCCACCGGCCAGTTCTGCGGTGCGAACACAGTCACCCCTTTCGTCGAAGGAAACCAAAGCAGGCCCGACTGGCTTTTCAAGGCGGCGGGGCAAAAGCCGCCGGTGCATTCCTCCGACGGCATGCCGTCAGCGTGATTAAATATTTTTGGATGGAGCGCCTCGAGTTTGCCGGCCGCAAAATCCTCCAACTGATCCTTGTGCACGCAGGCGACGCCCTGGCTGGTGCCCAGCCAGAGCCTGCCC
>JAQGPB010000647.1 GCA_028293265.1 Pedosphaera sp.
AGGCAGGATGCCCGCCCATTGGGATGCACGGGCTGAAGCCGAAAGTTATTGGGAGGAGGCACGATGGATGTTCAAATGGCGGATGTTTCAGGAGGCGAAAAGGGCAAGCGAGGCATCCTGGGCGCTGGGAAGACAAACCCACGAAACTGCCGGGCTCCGCATCAAGGCATATCTGGAATGCGCCGGGAACCCCGGGCTTTGCGCAGTGCAGGATCATTATGTGATTTACGGTCGCCCGTTTAAGCAGGGCGTGCAAGCATGGAGCGAGATTGCCTCCTTTGCGAGCGTGCCCGAGCCGGGAAAATTCACCGATATGATTCGCGCGGCGGAACTGCTGATGGAGGATTCCCGCCGGTTGGCAAATGACAACCAAAAGGCCGATCCGGCCTGGGTCGGGATTGCCGTCAAAACCCTGCAGCAATGCTCCAGCTGGCTGCGCTATTATTATTTCACCGCCGAAGCCCGGGCGGGACAGGATGAGGCGCTGCCTAGAGCGAGAGAGCTTTGCCGTCAAATGGCGGAGATCCTTCGGCAGATTCCAGCTTCAAGCGTTGGCGACGACAAGCAAGCATTTCTTACCACACAAGCTGAACATCTCGCATTTTGGTCTGATGGACCGGAGGAAACCTTGCGTGGTTATAGAATGTTGATGGACTCCGGCCAATGGCCGTTGATACGAAACCGCTTTTTCAATGCTGCTTACAAAGACTTAAGCATGAAACGTTTTCATGAAGGCGGCTACAGTTGGAGTGAGAACGTTGAACCTTCAGCCAGGGTGGGTTTGAGTAATCCATGTCTGACGGGCTGGGATTGGGAAACCCGCAGGCGTTGCCCGGCCTTGTGGAGCGGATTCATTGATGAATTATGCAATACTCCAAAACCGTGGATTCGTCTGGAAGGGTTGATGTTGCGCTGTTCTTATTCCTGGTCCGGGGAGGATTTTGAGCGCAATTTGACGCAATTGCTCGACTTTTCGAAGGCGCAGTTGGATGCCGTCGCCACTGTCGGCCTGGATGAAAAACTGGTCGCTGATTTGCAGACATTGGTGGACTGGCAGGTGAATAATTTGACCAATCCAGCGCGGGATCGGGTCAGAAATGAACTTTGGGGCAACTTCAAACGCGAATTCAGCCAGTCAGTCACTCAGCGCAAACAATTGGCAGGCAGGCTCAAGGAGGATCATGATGCGGTTGTCCGTATGACGGAAAAGGAGAAATATCTGCAAACCCAGACCAATTTTGATTTCATGTCCTTCGACCGGCTTTTTCAACATGACACTTATGCCGCGGCGGAAGCCAATGCCTTGCTGCCACTGCTCACGAACTATCAGGCACGCATTGATAGTGTTGTCCTGGGTGACGGGCGTGAGCATATTAAGGAAAGAGTGCAAAGGGAACAGGCACGATTTTGGATTGGCAGGCTTGATCAGCAACTTAGAGCCGCGATTTCGAATCCTCCGCCGTCCCAGGCTAATTCCGTGGTGGCGGGTCAAGTCACACGACCGGTTCAGCCCTCGCCAAACTTGTTGCCAGGCGGGGTTAACCCTGCACGACCCAGCAATCCTTTGTTGAACAATTCGCCTGATATAGGGAGGTTGAGTATTCCCGGGCTGGCTACGGCCGCGAACACGTTGGAGGCCGGTCGTTTTTGGAGAATTCCTGCAGCGCAGGATGGAGCTGTTCCGCGAATGGTTGCTTATCCAAATATTGCTTCGTGTTGCTTTCGCGATGGTCGTTTATGGCTGGAAGTTATGCCGGACCGGGCAGGCATGAGCGGACATGCCGATTTTTTTGCCGTAAACCTCGCGAACTTCGCTGCGGGAAAAATTGAATTTCAAGGGGAACAATTTTCGCTGATGAATCTCAATGGCTCGCGCCGGTTTGACGTTGACGATCAGTACCTTTACCTTTCGCTCAAAGATTCAGTCCGGCGATATTCCTTTCGAAAGCATGAATGGGAACAGTTCACTTTGGCGGGCAGTGGAAGACCGATGCGTCTTGGCCCGCGTCTTTTCTTCGTCAATGCAAACAGCATTCTTGAATATTACTCAAATGGATCCATTCAAGTCCTCGCCAGCAGCCGCCGACGCCCGGCGATGAATTTGCTGGACAGCGTGGAAAACTACGACCCGGGCCATCTTTTTCTCGATGCTCAGGGCGGCATCAATGTTTGTGCCGGAAGCGAAATCTATGTGCTCCCGACGCCTTCCGGCGATTGGCAGCATCTGGCAAGTTTGCCGGCCGTATCATGGGAGGAATTCCGGCTGTTCGAAGATGGTTTTATTGTGGGCAACGGACGCGGTGAAACCGCTGAATGGTGGGGGATGGGCGGTTCATCAGGCAAACCAGAATTGCTTTTCCGGCCAACGGTACCGACAGGCTTTGGTGCGCCGCCGCCAAGAACTTCAATGGCCGCATTGCCACACTGGCAAATTCAAGCACCCAGCGCCGATTTCTGCCGGGATAAGGATGGCCTCTGGTTCCTGGTCGAAAACTCAGGACGGTCATCGCCAAGTGGACCTGGAAGACCTTTGGCGCAAGGTGAAAGCCGACAACCGGTCATGCTAATTCGATTCAAATTTGATGAACCTGATCCCATTGCCATCCCTGTCCATTTCGCCGCGCCAGATTCCAGCCCGCTCCAATCAGGAGCCGTTGGCAGGAGAATGGGAATGCCGCCTGTACCGGGATGGCACCAATGGATTTTGGAGTCCACACCTGCGGGTTTGATCGCTGTTCATGGATTAACGCCGGGGTTTTGGCTCATTCCGAAAGCGGGACTGGATCATGCTCTCGCAAGCGTTTATGCGCAACAAGCCACCCGAAAAACTGATGCCGTTGCACACTGATTCACATGAAATATCAATTTATCTTGCGGCATTTCATCCTATGGGCGGCGTGGTGTTTTCTGCTGATGGGAATTGCCGGCGCGCAACCCCAATCAACCGGCCAGTCTCAGGCCAAAGCCATAAACCATGTTCCGGATCCGCTTGAAGGGCTTGAGGAACCGTGGAAGACAATGCCCATTTCCGAGCTCCTCAAGGCTGCGGAATCAGGCAATGCCCACGCACAATATGCCTATTGGATTCGTGAGTTCTTGCTGGCTTGGGAGGAACCGGATCGGCTGTCTGCCGTGGTGTCTTCTAATGTCTACCGGTTGCCGTTCAAGGAACAGATGAAATTGGTTGACGAACAAAACAGAACGCGGGGAAAATGGGAAGCCGCGACCGAAGCGGAGCTCCAGCAGGCGGCCCAATCCGGTGACAACATGGCCATGCAATTCCTGGCCATAAGAAAGGCAGGTCAGGCGGTTCAAAGATCCACCAATGCGTTTGCATGGTTGGAAAAATCTGCTGAACAGGGATTTCCCGCCGCAGAATTCGAGGCTTCAATGTACTATCTGGGACAATCAGGTCGGAACATCATCAAGATCAATCAGGAGAAGGGAATGGGACTCTTGCAGCGGGCTGCGGTGCATGGCTTGGCTGCGGCCCAATATACGCTTGGCCTGAATTATCTCGATGGCCAATTGGTACCGCCAGACCTTGCCAAAGCTGTGGAAAACTTTCGCATGGCTGCCGATCAAGGGGGGCCGCGTTCGCAATATACGCTGGCGCGCTTGTACGCAAATGGGATTGGCAATCCGCGCGACAGTGAGGATTCACCCTTCGCACTGCTGCTTAAATCCGCCAAATCCAATTACCCTCCTGCCTTGCACGCTCTGGCTGAGCGTTACCGCACGGGAATGGGAGTGAGCATGGATTACGTGCAGGCAATCCGTTATTATAAGGCTGAACGTCAAGCGGAAGAAGAAGCACCGAGAAA
>JAQGPB010000659.1 GCA_028293265.1 Pedosphaera sp.
TCGCTGAAAAAAACCTTGAGGCCCTGCAATTCGAGCCAGCGCTTGAGCAGGTAAATCTGGGTGGATTTGCCGGAGCCGTCCAGCCCTTCCACGGCGATGAGGCGACCCGGGAAATTTAATTCAGCAAACGTTTTTGCCATTCGCAATGCCCAAAATAGACCGATGGTGGATGAAAACAATGTTTTTCATTGGCTGTCGCTTTTGACCACTTAAAAAATGATTGTTATTCTTATGTGAGTTAAGGCGGGTTGTTCCGGGTTGTTTTGGCTGATTCTGAGCGGAGGCGGGCCTGGCCGGCCCGGGTTGAGGCCTGGCCGGAAAGAGGAGTGGCGCGCAAATTTGGTCTGATTTGGTGAGAAACTCCGCGCCGTTTGAGAAGCTCCAAGCGTCCAAGCTCCAAGCTCCAGAGAATAACCAAGCTCCAAGTTCCAATTGGCGAAATGGGGCTGGCTGGACCAAATGGTTGAGGGTTGAGGGTGGGATAAGGGCTGATTTGGCGGGAAACTCCGCCCCAAAGTGGTTGAGGGTTGAGGGCCGGGCGAGGGGCGGGCGAGTGGCGGGACGCCCGGCGCTACCGACCCGCGAGCCACGCGGCCTGAACCCTGCCATACTCTATTTTGAGTATTCATGGAGCCAGCTTACCAGAGCAGATCCCGGAAAATGAAACCTACGGTAGGTTTGACCCGCTTTTTTATCGAAAAACGAGGATTGTTTCAGAGTATTGACTATGAACAACTTGGGTTGATTTATGCCGTGGATTTTGGGGCGATTACAAAAAAAGTTGGTATCGGCAGTTCCAAAAACGCCGTTTTTCTGCATTTGCCCCCTGTTTTTTGAGCTGGCGGCGGAGTGTGCCGGGTCAACCGGTTGTAGTGGAGGGAATTATCAATCATACGAATTTCAAATGGCAACCGGCAGATTCAAAAAATCCTGGAACGCCACCAAAACCCGCACACTGGAAAGTGTGCGCTACAATCCTGATTTAAAGGGTCAGCCGGTCGGTGGACTGCATCCAAAGCATTGGATATGATATGTTCTGACGAGATTGAAAATGTCCTGATGCTGGAGAGGTTTGACGAGGAAGGAACGTGCCCCGAGGGCATAAGCGCGACCGACGTGCGAGATCTCGTTATATCCGCTGAGGACCACGACGAACAGGCCGCTTAATTGCGGCTGGGTGGAGAGCCACTTCAAAAATTCAAAGCCATTAATTTTCGGCAGGTTGAGATCAAGCAGCACGACGCCGGGCAGCGGAAAGCGTTGACGGTCGGCAAATTCCTTATCTCCCTTCAAGTAGGCGATGGCCTTTTCACCGGTCTGAACCGTAAAAATGGGATTTCCGACTCCTGCCTTCTTAAGTGCATGAATAAGGATTTCCGAGTCATCCTCGGAATCTTCTACCAGCAGTACAGGTCTAATCATGCAGACAGCGCACAAAATAATGCAATTTGCCAACAAACACAATTAAAAATCGGCCAGAAGGCTTCTTTTAAGTTGCATTTTGCAAAACCCGTGCGCCGAGACCCTTCATTTTCCACTGCTCTTTTTCAACAGTTCCGCCAAATGATCTTCCCACACCGCCGCCAAGGTGTGGGTGCCGTGGCCGCGGGTGCGGTCGCTCAGGGGGATCATGACGCAGTCGCCGTGGGGGACGCGTTTGATTTCGTGTTCGAGGGTGCCGATTTCGGGCGGGTTGATGAGGTCGTCGGCGGAATTGATGGCGAGGAGCGGGGCGGTGATTTTTTCGAGGTCGGGGTTGGGGTCGTAATCCTGCGAGGCTTGGAGGGCGTAGAGGACGTTGTTGGCGTCCGAGGTTTTCATGGCGTTGGCGACGCTGCGGTCGAGGACTTCGTCGGCCTGTTTGAGGGTGGGGGCTTCCTGGTAGCGTTGGACGGGATTGCTGCCCATGAACCAGAGGACTTCGGCGGCGATGGCGAGGCCGTGGGGCTGGTTTTTGTATTCGCCGTCCAGCCATTCGGGATCGGTGCGGATGGCGTCAATGATCATGCGACGCCAGACGCGGTTGCGGCCGGAGATTTGGGTGGGAACGCTGGCGAGGGGCATGAGGGCGTCCATGAAATCGGGATGGATTTCGCCCCAAAGCCAGGTGTGCATGCCGCCCATGGAGGTGCCCATGACGAGCCGGAGATGGTTCACCTTCAAGCCGTCGCTCACGAGCCGGTATTGGGCCTCGATCATGTCGCGGTAACCGTAGTTGGGGAAATGGGCGTGGAGTCCGTCGCTGGGCTTGCTGGACTGGCCGTGGCCGATGCCGTCGGGCAGGATGATGTAAAAATGGGCGGCGTCGAGCAACTGGCCGGGGCCGAAGAGTTCGCCGGCGAATTCAGGACGGAGAAAATTGCCGCCGTTGCCGGTGGTGCCGTGAAGGATCAAGACGGCGTTGGTGACGATGCCGCGCCCGTTCCGTTGCGGCGCGCCGAGGGTGCGGTAATGGATGCGGAGTTCGGGCAGGGTTTGGCCGGATTTAAATTTAAAATCGTGGATGGTGTAATCGCCCGATTCGGGGGTGGGATAATCGGCAGCGGTGAGAATGCCGATGCCGGCGAGCAGGAAACAGAGGCAGGCGATGGCGCGGAAATCCTGGAGGTGACGAGAGGGAAAGGTGTACGGACGCATGAGGGGAGATTAGGCTAAACGGCAGGAATTTGAAATGGGAAAACATCGAACATCGAACATCGAACATCGAACATCGAACATCGAACATCGAACATCGAACATCGAACATCGAACATCGAACATCGAATGGGGGAAGGATGTCCGCATACCAGTTTTCATTCGCATGAGAGGTTTGATGGACGCCCGCCCTCACCCCGGCCCTCTCCCCAAGGAGAGGGAGAACGTGACGGTCGCTTTGGGCATATTTGCGGATCGTGGTTGCAGTCGCAGTTACCTGTCCATCCGGATGAAGACAGGCATAGGTATTCAACGTTGCTGCGGGGCGGAGACCCGCGCTCCGGGGGAGGCGGTGATGCGCCGCATCACATCACAATTGTTGGCCGGTCAGGCGTTCGTAGGCTTCGAGATATTTGGCGGTGGTTTTGGCGACGACGTCGGAGGGGAGCGCGGGGGCGGGGGCGGTTTTGTTCCAGTCGAGGGTTTCGAGATAGTCGCGCACGAATTGCTTGTCGAAGCTGGGCTGGCCGCGGCCGGGCTGATAGTGGTCGGCGGGCCAGAACCGCGAGGAATCGGGCGTGAGGACTTCGTCAATCAGCACCAACTGGCCGTCGCTCAGGCCAAACTCGAACTTGGTGTCGGCGATGATGATGCCGCGCTGGCGGGCGTATTCGCGGGCGAATTTATAAATCTTGAGGCTGGCCGCGCGCGCTTGTTCGGCGATGTCCGCGCCGACCAGTTTGGCGGCATCGGCAAAGGGAATGTTTTCGTCGTGGCCGGTTTCGGCCTTGGTGGCCGGGGTGAAAATGGGTTCGGGCAATTCCGCAGACTCTTGCAAACCAGCAGGGAGCTTGATGCCGCAGACGGTCTGACGTTCGCGATATTCTTTCCAGCCGGAGCCGGCAAGGTAGCCGCGCACGACGCATTCGATGGCGAGCGGCTGGGCTTTTTTGACGATCATGCAGCGGCGCGCAAGCTGGGCAGCGAAGGGTTGCAGAACCGACGGCAAGGGATCGTTCGCCTGCGAGAGCAGATGGTTGGGCTGAAAGGATGCGGTTTGCGCGAACCAGAAATAGGAAATCTGGGTGAGCACCTCGCCTTTGCGCGGGATGCCGTTGGGCATGATGCAATCGAACGCGGAAATGCGGTCGCTGGCGACGAAGAGGAGGCGGTCGCCGAGGTCAAACACCTCGCGGACCTTGCCGCTTTTGAGTTTGCGGATGCCGGTCAGATCGAGCGCCAAGAGTGGTTCGTTGAACACGACTGAAATATGGGGTTTTAAGTTTAAGGTTTAAAGTTTAAAGTCGGCGTGCAGATCGTGTTGCGTGTTGCGTGTTGCGTGAAGGGACGCAATACGCACCACCCCCGAATCATTACGATGGGTTTGGGATTGACGCAGTTCACCCCTCACAATGAACCACAGAAAATGAGCAGCCCCTCTCCCCAGCCCTCCCCGCTCGTTCCTCGCAGGGAGAGGGAGAAGAAGGCTCGCGGGGACGCTCGCCCCACCCGCGCTGGAATAATTCACCAGCTTGGTGGTGGTTTAAGCAGGG
>JAQGPB010000474.1 GCA_028293265.1 Pedosphaera sp.
GTCAGCAATGTCATCAGTTGCTCCAATCAGACCGTCCCGCTGCCGCCCGGCAATTATGCCACGTTGCGAATGCTGGCGAGCGGAGTGCAGGGCAACCAGGTGTCGCAAAGTTTCCTCGTGACTTACGCCGACAGCACGACCGCCAACTTCGTGCAAAGTCTCAGCGATTGGTTCTCGCCGCAAAATTATTCCGGGGAATCCAAGGCCGTCATCATGGGCCATCGGAACAGCGCCAATGGCACGCTCGATAATCGCACGTTTTATCTCTATGGTTATTCGTTCAATCTCAACAGCAGCAAGGCCGTTCAAAGCATCCGGCTGCCGAACAATGGCAACGTCATCGTCACCTCCATCACCTTCGTTCCCAATCTGCCGCCGACCTTCAGCCTGGTTCCCTTCACCGAACTGGCCGCCAATGCCGGGCAGGCTTACTCCGGCACCATTGCCACGAACGCGACCGACGTGAACGGCGACCCCCTGACGTTCGCGAAGGTCAGCGGTCCCGCATGGCTCAACGTGTTTGGCAGTGGCGCGCTTTCCGGCACTCCGCTTTCTGGCGACGTGGGCGGCAACAGTTTCGTGGTGAGCGTCAGCGACCCGGGCGGTTTGTCCAACACTTCCACGATGAGCATGAATGTCATTGCCGCACCGCCGATCACCGCAAGCATTTCACTGCAAAATACGAATCTGTTGCTGAGCTGGACCGGCGGCATCGCCCCGTACCAGGTGCAGACCAATGCCGATCTTACGCCGACGAACTGGGGAGTATTCGCGGGGCCGCTCAGCGCCACCAACCTCGTGGTCACTCCCACGAACAGCGCGGCGTTTTACCGGATTATTGGGAATTAGGGTGTGGGCGCATTTCGCCGATGCCACGGCGACCTCCACCGGTGCGCGGACTTTAGTCCGCTTAAACAACCGACGACCCGACGCCTTCCGCCTCGCAACAGCATCCAGACCAGCCCACATTTAAGCGGACTAAAGTCCGCGCACCTTTCGCTGTTCCGTACCGCCAAGAAATTGCGCTGCGCCTTTGGCCAGGGCATCCTTCGCCGCATCAATGGTTTGATTTTGAGGATTCCTGCTTGACCGCCGCGCAGACCGCGTGATGATGGCGGCATCATGCGCGCTCTTTTCAAACCATGCCTCATGGCCGTGCTTGCGGCGGCGTTTGCGACTTTTGTTTTTCCGTCTCACGCCGATCCGGTCGTTCCGCTCACGCGCGTCCACGCGCACAACGATTACGAACACAAGCATCCGCTCTTCGACGCCCTTGGCCAGGGCTTTTGCAGCGTGGAAGCCGACATTCATCTCGTGAATGGCAAGCTGCTCGTCGCGCATGACATTCGCGACATCAATCCCAAGCTCACGCTGCAATCGCTCTACCTCGATCCCTTGCGGAAACGCATCAAACAGAACGGTGGGCGTGTCTATAAGGATGGACCCGAATGCACCTTGCTGATTGATTTCAAAACCGACGGTCAGACCAATGCAGAAGCGATGTATTTCGCCCTGCGCGAAGTGTTGAAGGAATACGCGGACATCATCTCCGTTTTCCGCGACGGCAAAAAGGAAACCAAGGCGATCGTCATCGTTCTCACCGGTGGTTATCCGCGGAATGCGTTGATGGCCGATTCTGTCCGTTACGCCGCGTGCGATGGCAAGCTTCCCGATTTGAAAAGCAACCCGCCCGCCGACCTGGTTGCGTGGATCAGCGAGGACTGGACGCCCCTTTTCAAATGGCGCGGCGGCAGTGACCCGATGCCCGACGACGAACTGAAACAGCTCAAGGACATCGTCCGCCAGGCGCACGAGCAAGGCCGGCGCGTCCGCTTCTGGGGTTCGCCCGACAAGCCGTTTTTTTGGAAGACCCTGCTGGAACAGGGAGTGGACCTCATTAACACGGATGATTTGAAGGGGTTTCGGAAGTTTTACACCGGCGCGGAGTGATTTTTAAAATACCCAAATACCCAAGTACCCAAGGAAGCACCAAGCGTGCGCGGACTGCCGCGTCGCCATTCGGATTTGGGAATTCGGATTTCTTTGGGTATTTGGGTACTTGGGTGTTTGGGTATTTTTCAACGGGTCTTTAATTACATTTGCCAAACCGCCCGCGATTCACTACCTTTCAACCATGGCCTCAAGCCTTAACACGACTACGACTTTTTAGCGTTCACGCAATAACGTGAACGCCAACGCCTCGATTTGATTTTCGGGGCGTTTTTATTTGGGAAGGTTGCATCGTTAAAAAGGTGACAAAGTTACAACGTTGCAACCGTGGAACGCTGTAACGCTGTAACGATGCAACCATGTAACAACGGACCAATTTATGCCTGAGCAACAACCAATCGAACGGAAGACTCTCGACGACCGCAACCGGATGACCGAGCTGGAGCGCATCCGCCATTCCGCCGCGCACGTGCTCGCCACCGCCATCCTGCGGCTCTGGCCGGACGCGCAATTCGCCGCCGGGCCGCCGGTCGAGAACGGGTTTTATTACGATGTCGAATTGAGCCACCGCATTTCGCCCGAGGATTTTGAGAAAATCGAGGCCGAGATGAAAAAGGAGATCAAGGCGAACAATACGTTCGAGAAAATCATTGTCCCGCGCGAACAGGCCATCAGGGATGGCGAGAGCGGACGCCTGGGCGGCCTGGCCGAGCGCCCCGGCAACGCGAGCAAGTTCAAGCTCGGCAACCTCGCGGACATTCCCGAAGGCGAAGCGATTTCCTATTTCAAGAA
>JAQGPB010000078.1 GCA_028293265.1 Pedosphaera sp.
AACCCCGTCGGCACGAACGCCGAAATCACCAGCGCGCTTAATGGCAATAACCCGAAACAAACCGTCTTCATTGACCCGCAGGCCGGGCTGCGCATCAACGGCCAGGGTGAACTGGTGGATGCCTGGGGTACGCCGCTGTTCTTCCATCAGCTTTCCGGCACGGAAATGGAAATCCGTTCCGCCGGCCCGGACAAGCAGATGTGGACTTTGGATGATCTGGTAGCGAGGTGAAGGCGGAAAGGAGATTCCAGATTGGCTGGGGTCAGTCGCGGGTTGGGTGCATCTCAACTCTTGGCAGCCTGGAAATGAAACGCCTGCGTGAAATAGTTCCGTTCGTGCCGCTTATTCTATGTCGGGCGTGATGAGATTGGGCTTTTCGGAAAGTTTGACCTCGGGGTTTCCCGCGAGGAGCTTTTTTTCCAGTTTGAGTTTTATCTGGCCATGCTTGTCCGCCGTGTATTCCCGCTTGCCGGCAGCCGACGCGATTTCAACTTTTGCCTTTCCCGCACTGGCCTTGGGAAAGAAAAAAATCACGCCTTCCGCGTTGGGTGCCAGCACTGACATCAGGCCGGCCTTGGCCTTGATCATTCTGTTGGCCTCGGCGACGCCATCGCCGAGGCGGGCGTAGGGAAAGGCAGGGGCATCCGCTATCGGGATTTCGACGGTGAGCGCCAGATGCATCGTCCCTTTGGGCTGGTTGACGACGATGGTGGGGTTCTCCCGGCTCAATTCCTTCTGGTGCGGGAAATTTAGAATCTGCCAATTCGTGCCAATCTGAACAGGAATCGCCCCTTTGGCGCTCAGAATCGTCAACGTGACGTCAGCAGGCCGCACGGCCTTGTTGGTGGAGGAAATGAAGGTGCGAATCAGCAGCTTGCTTTGATCCACTCCGGCGGCGAGCTGACAAAATTCATCCATCTCCCGGTACGGAATTGTGCCATTGGTGCCGGCGGCCCAACCCGGCTGAATCATGCATGACTGAAAAAGTATCAGGGCTGCGAGCCATGAGAAAATCGGTGATGGCTTTAGGGCCATAAAACAATCAAGCCATCACACTCACCATCCAACTGATGCCGAAACGGTCGGTGAGCATGCCGAAGCGAGGCGACCAGAACGTCTTGGTCAGAGGCATTTTCACCTGGCCGCCGGCAGAGAGAGCGGCGAAGGCCTGGTCGGCCTCGGCCTCTGTTGGGACCGAAAGGGCCAACGAAAAACCGTCAAATTTCTGACCTTCCCCACAGCCATCAGAGGCCATGAGGGTGGATCCGGCAACATGGAAAGTGGCGTGCATGATTTTGTTTTCATAGCCCGGCGGGACCATGCCCGGCGGCGGCGGTTCCGGGCTTTCCTTGTAGCGCATCATAAACTCAACCCGCGCGCCAATGGCGGTGCGGTAGAATTCGAGCGCCTCTTCGCAATTGCCTCCGAAGAACAGGTAGGGTTGGACGACTGTGGCATTCATGGTGGTTTCAGTTTAGTGGTTTGCCCGGGAGGAACCGACTATCATTATTATTTCGCGCGCTGGTCGGCGGGCAAGGGATAGTAACCCACTTCTTTCACAATCTTCTGGCCTTCATCGCCGCGAATCCAATTGAGATAGGTGTGGATTTCGCCCTTGTCCAAGGCCGGATTGACGTAGTTGTAAAGATAGCGCCAGATGGGATAGGTGCCGTTGACGACGGTTTCTTCACTCGGCTCGATGGCTTTGGACGATGCGTCCGCTTTCACGGCCAAGGCCCGCGCGCCGCTGCCATACGCCGCGCCGCCGTAGCCGATGCCGCCCAGGTCGCGCGCGACGGATTGAAGAAGGATGGCCGTGCCCTGCTGGGTTTGCGCGGTCGGGGTGAAATCCTCGCCTTTGAGCACGTGGTCCTTGAAGAATTCATAGGTGCCGGAGCTGTTTTCGCGGCTATAGACGGTGATGGGTTCTTCCTTGCCGCCAACTTCCTTCCAGTTCTTCACCTTGCCGGTGAAAATGTCCTTCAACTGGGCCAAGGACAATTCCTTGACCGGGTTGTCGTTGTTCACATAGACCGAGAGGCCATCCATGGCGACCTTGTATTCGGTGGGGCGTTTGCCGAAGGCCTTGATGCAGGCTTCTAGTTCCTTGGCTTTGATTTTTCGCGAGGCGTCGGCGATGTCCACCTGTTGGTTCTGCAAGGCCGCAAAACCGACGCCCGAACCGCCGCCATTGACCTGAATTTTCACGTCGGGATGCTGGCCCATGTAAATCTCGGCCCACTTTTGGGCGAGAATGACAAGGGTGTCGGAGCCTTTGACGGTGATGTTGCCGGCGCGCGCGGATGCGGCCAAAACCAGCGCGGCTGCCAGGAGAGTGAACCGGGTGACGATTGATTTCATATTCTGATATTGGATTCGCAATTGATTCCTTAAGTCAATTTATTAATGCCGCGTTACAATCAAACGGCGGGATTGTGACAATCAGGTTACAGATTGGACCGGGATGGCCCGTTTTGCAACTCGACAAAATGTGCTTTTGGGAACAGGGTTGCCTGAAGGCCGTCAATTACTTCAACATGGATTGGGAGAATTTTTATGAAAATTGCAATGGTCGGTATCCTGGGTTTGATTCTAGCCACGTCGTCTGGCCTCACGGCAGAGGAGGGTGCGGAGAAAACCATCACCAAGTCTTTCGCGGCCGCGCCGGGCGGCGCCTTGAAGGTGGATCTGGACGGGGGCGACATCCAGGTCTTGACGGGGGACCAAAACACGGTCGAGGTCGTCGTGGAACGACAAGTAACCGGCGGGACTGAAAAGCAGGCGGCGAGCTTGTTGAAGAGCCACAAGGTCACGTTCACGCAGGACGGCAAGGAGGTGCGGGTCGAGGCATCGAAGACGAAGAAGCGGGGGTTTTCGTTCCGGTCGAAACCGAATCTGAGCGTGCGTGTACGCGTGACGGTGCCGAGGCGTTTCAACGTGAGCCTCAACACGGATGGCGGCACCATTCAAGTGTCCGACTTGCAGGGCACGGTGGATGCGCGGAGTTCGGGCGGAGATTTGAGTTTCACAAAAATTGAGGGTGCGGTCGCGGGGCATACCTCGGGGGGCAATGTGAAGGCCGCGGGCTGCACAGATAAGTTGGAGGTCCAGACCTCGGGCGGAAACATTTTGCTCAGGGATTATTCCGGAACGTCGGCGACGGCGGACACTTCGGGCGGCAACGTGGACGTGCATTCGTGCGCGGGCAAATTGCAGGTGAAGACTTCGGGCGGCAATATTGTGATTGACGGTTTCAGCGGACCCGGGGTGTATGCGGATACTTCGGGCGGGGCAATTACGTTTGGGTTGGACCAGCAGCCGGAGGGCGATTGCTGGCTTCATACCAGCGGCGGCAATATCACCGTGCGCTTGCCGGAAAACATCGCGATGAATCTGATCGCCGCGACGGACGGCGGGAATGTCACCACGGCAATTCCGGTGGCGGCCACGGTCCAGGGCAAATTGCAGGAAGGAAAATTGGAAGGGAAAATGAATGGCGGCGGGCCGGTGCTGTCGCTGCGAACCAGCGGTGGGGACATCCGGGTGACAAAGAAGTAGTATAAAGTGTCACCTCTGATTAAATCTGTGATTGTCTGGACAGTTTTGGCGGTCATCACTGTTCTCGGACTTGGCAGTTTAAATTGGCGGACATACCGGCGGATGGAGGTTGCGGGTGTGCGGGTGGAGGGCTGCGTTTTGGAGTTACTTCCTCAGATGCACGGGAGTGCTCGCTATGAATATCACTTTGCGGGGCACGCATTTGAAGGTCAAAGGCAACCATGGTCCCCGAATCCCGGGTTGGAACGACTCAAGGTTGGGGATGTGGTGACGATATATTGCGATCCAAAATCTCCCCAACTTTCGGTGCTCGGAGATCCAAAGCTGATATTGAATAATGAAACAATTTCGATTGGAATTGCCACAGTCATGCTCCCAACCTTCATTGTTGGAGCCTATTGGTTTCGCAAACGTAATCTCGCACGGCGAGCCAAAGACCAGTAATGCAGCAACGGCGGTTGGCAAGGAGCAGGGAAGCAGCTACACATTATTACTGTGATGCAACCGGCACATGTGGCTTCGGTTCCGGCGAAACCGCTGATGATCTATGACGGCGAGTGCGACTTTTGCAAGTTCTGGATAATCCGCTGGCAGCGCGCAACGGGCGGGCGCGTGGATTATATCGCGTCCCAAGAACCGCGGGTGGCGAAGGAATTTCCAGAGCTGCCGCCGGAACGATTCGAGGGGTCGGTGCAGCTCATCGAGACGGATGGACAGGTTTACAGCGGGGCGGAGGCGGTGTTTCGTTCGCTGACTTATTCGCGGTTTTGGAAATGGCTGTTTTGGGTTTATCAACATGTGCCCGGGGTCAAGCCGGTGACAGAGTGGGCGTATCAGCTTGTCGCTAAACACCGGGAAACATTCTCCTTTTTGACGCGCTTGTTCTTCGGATGGTGGAAATAGTCCCACCATGGTCCGGCAAGTGATTTCCGCCGCGGGATACTGAAAAAGGCTTACACCTTTGCCTGCGTCAACGCTTGCTGGACAAACGACTCAATGGCGCTCGCGGGGCGCGCGCCGGCATCACGGGCAATTTCATGGCCGCCCTGAAACAAGACGAGCGTCGGGATGGAATGAATGGTGAAACGCTGCGCGAGGGCGGGCTGCTCCTCGGTATTGACCTTGGCAACGATGAGTTTTCCAACGCCGGTGGCGGCGACCTTTTGAAATTCGGGCGCAACCATTTTGCAGGGCCCGCACCACGGCGCCCAAAAATCCACCAACACCGGGACTGACGACGACTGGATGAGCGCATTGAAATGTTCTTCGCGGCCAACATCCACCGGAACGTCCACGCCCGGGATGGGATGTTTGCAATTGCCGCAACGGGTGGCGCGGTTCAATTGTTCGTAATGGATGCGATTGCGCCGACCGCAATTCGGGCAGGTGACCAGCACTCCTTTGTCGTCCAAATTAGCCGTATTCATGTGGTCAATATTCACCGTCCGACCGTGGGAAGCAAGGGAGGGGCGGTTGGTGAAATACCCGATGCTAAATACCCAAGTACCCAAACACCCAAATACCCAAGGAAGCACCAAATCCAAACCGGTGCGTCGTTTGGAATTTGAAGTTTGGAGCTTCCCTAGGTATTTGGGTATTTCGTCATTGGGTATTTTGCCACCCTCCCGGTTTTGCTTGCCGTTATCCCCGGTCCGGGCATATTTAAGGCTTGAGACGCGTTTGCGCGTGTAGCTCAATTGGATAGAGTGGCGCCCTCCGAAGGCGAAGGTTGTGGGTTCAACTCCCGCCACGCGCACCATTTTTCGACCGAAGCAGATGTTATGAAATCCGCGATACCATGGGTGCTCGTCGTAGCCTTGCTGGGCGGCGATTATTTTTTATTTTCCGCAGGCAAGGAAAAAGATGCCGAACTGGCGAAATTGCGGCAGGACAGCCTGGAATTGACGGGGTTGCGCGCCGAGAATGCGGAATTGAAAAAAATTCCGTTGCAGACCGAGGAATTGGAACGGTTGCGCAAGGACCACGATGAACTGCTGCGCGTGCGCAACGAAGTCCAGCGGATGCGCGACCAGCTCAAGCAGCTCACCACGCAACTCGCCGCCGCGAAAACCCAGACCATGCAGGCGCAACAGGCGCAGCAACAAGCCGCGCAACTGGCCAACGAAGCCCAGGCCTTGAGCAGCCAGCAGGCCGAGCAGACCGCCGCCTATAAAAATAGCCAGGCTCAAGCCACCCTGTGCATCAATAACCTGCGTCAGATTGAAGCCGCCAAGCAGCAATGGGCCTTGGAAAACAAGAAGCCCGCCGACGCTGTCCCCACGCCCGAAGATTTGACGCCCTATCTGGCGAACCCGGCCCAGATCGTTTGTCCGGCTGGCGGAGTTTACACTGTCAACGCCATCGGCGTTTTGCCGGCGTGCAGCGTGCCAGGGCATTCGCTTGCACAAGCAAAATAGCGGATTCTCACCGGTCGGGTTAAGTCACCTCTAAAGGTCGTTTTGCCAAACCGCGCCTGTCCTAAAGATATTTTGATGGTCGTCCAAGGTGGTGCACCAGGGAACCAACACCCTTGCTTCTGTTGCAATGTATTTGCGGATTGACGATTTAGACGTCGCTCAGCCGCCCGGTGGAATCACCGAAGCGCGCGAGATCGCGGAGGCCCATGCGGTCGGCCATGCTGAGGAAGAGGTTGCAGGTGGGCTTGGAGCCGTATTTGACGTAGCGGCCTGCATTGAGCGTGCCGCCGCCCTGGCCTGCCAGCACGAGCGGCAGGTTGGTGTGGGTGTGGCGGTTGCCATCGGCGTTGCCGCCGCCATAGACGATCATCGAGTTGTGCAGGAGTGATTTTCCGTCTACGTCCTTGGTTTGATCTAACTTTTGCACGAACTTCGCAAACTGCTGCGCGTACCAACGGTCAATCTCGGCAACTTTCTTGATGCGCTCGGGTTTGTCCTGATGATGCGAGAGATCGTGGTGGCCCTCAAAAATGCCAATGTCGCCAAAGGAGCGGTTGTCGCCGTCGTGGGCCAGGCAAAGGGTGGCGACGCGGGTGGAATCGGTCTGGAAGGCCAGCGCCATCAGGTCGAACATGATGCCGATGTATTCGCCGTAGTCGGGGGGAATGCCCGGCGGGGTGTCGCGACCGGGGTCTTTTGCCGGACCAAACTGCTCCGATTTTTGAATGCGGGTTTCGATGGAGCGGACGCCGGTGAGGTATTGGTCAAGCTTGTCGCGGTCGCGCGCGTCGAGCCTCGTTTCCATGCGGTGCGCGTCATCGAGGATGAAATCGAGGATGGAGCGTTGTTCAACCTGGCGGCGCTTGCGATTTTCGGCGCGCTCGCCGGGTGCGCCGGCGCCGAAGAGACGCTCGAAGAGCAGGCGCGGATTGGTTTCCGGCGTCATCGGCGTCGAAGGCGAACTCCAGGAAATATTGTATTGATAAGCGCAGGAATAGTTGGAGTCGCAGGCGGCGGATTTGCGCACGCTGTCGCAGGTCAATTCAAGCGACGGGAAACGGGTCAGGTGACCGACTTCGCGGGCGATGACTTGATCAATGGAAACACCGGCCTGGATGTCAGTGGCGCTTTTTTTCAGGCGCACGCCGGTCAGGAAGACGCCGCTGCCACGGGCATGGTCGCCCGCGCCGTCCGCTCCGCCAATGGCGTTGAGGTGGTCCAAACCGCCGAGCACCTGGAGATGCTTGCGGCTGGCTTCGAGCGGCTTGAGCGTTTCGCTGATGGGGAAATCAGCACCTTCCGCTCCCGGCCACCAGGAGGAAGGAATGGCGCCGTTGGGGAAAAAGACGAAAGCAGTACGAAGCGGCGCGCCAGTGGGAGTAACGGCCAGCTTTCCGGCGGCCCTGGCAGCCCCCAGTGCCTTGAGCGAACCCATGGACGCGAAGGCTGGCAGCGCAATGCAGGCACCCAGGCCGCGCAGAAAATGGCGGCGGTTCAACTCCAGCCGGACAGAGCGCTGGACGGCGGTTTCCTTTGGGGCGTTGATAGTTTTCATGGTTTCACTTTAGTTCAGCACGTTGCTGGATCTGCCCGGATGTCTTGTTGACGGGCACCGTAGCAGATTCCCGGCGTTTTTGGAAGGGGGCAGATTCAATTATTCCGGTGAGCAAGGCCGAGAAGCGTCCGTCCTGTTTTTCGAGACTGTCCACGATCTGATCCACGGTTTCGACGTCATAATATTCCAGGCCGCGGCCAAGGGCGTAGGTGAGCATTTTGCCGGTGAAGGTGCGGTAAAAATCCAGGTGATGATCGGTGGCGAGAATGTGTTTGAGCTCGCGGATATTGTTGAACTTTTCACCAGTGATGAGTTTGCCGGCGGCTTCAATGTCCTGGTCACGCTCTTTTTCGCGCCACATGCCCATGGCGTTGAAGTTTTCCAAGGCCAACCCGAGCGGGTCCATGCGGTTGTGGCAGGAAGCGCACAAAGGTTTTTCGCGATGAATGGCCAGCACCTCGCGCAAGGTGGGCTGACGGCCTGCGACCGCTTTTTCTGAATCTTCCAGCGGCGGAATGTTCGGAGGCGGCGGCGGCGAAGGGGTGCCGAGGACGTTTTCAAGGATGAACAGGCCGCGCTTGACCGGCGAGGTGCGCGTGGGATTGGAAGTGACCGCAAGAACGCTGCCCATCGTGAGCACCCCGCCGCGCGGACTGCCGGCCGGGAGCTTGACGAGGCGAAGTTCAGAGCCCGCGATGTTCAGATTGGTCAGGCCGTAGTGCCGGGCGAGGCGCTCGTTCAGATAAGTATAATCGCTGTCAATCAATTCGCGCACGCTGCGGTCTTCATGAATGATGTGGCCAAGATAGGACTCGACCTCGTGCCGCATGGCCTGACGCAGTTCACCGCCCAACTCGACGCGCGGAGGCCGGAAACCGCCGTCGCCGAACAGTTTCGTGCGGATTTCCTTGTATTCCTTCGTTTCCTCGGCATTGAGCTCTTCCCGCGGGCGGCTTCTCAATTCACGCAAGCGCGCCTTCATCCGCACTATTTCGGGGTCCTGCGTTTCCTCACGGTCGAGCACGGAGCGGGCATCAATGTTGACCGTGTCAATGTCCCGCGCCTGAAGCCATTGACCGGCGAAGTTGTGAACCAGCGCATCGGAACGATAGTCAGCCAGCATCCGTTTCACCTGCGCGGGGAGGTTTTGACGGAGTTGTTTCGTGGCGGCCAGCCGGAAGAGTTCGTCATCGGGCATGGAAGACCAGAGGAAGTACGAAAGCCGGGAAGCCAGCGCATATTCATCCACAAACGGCTGTGTTCCGGGCGGTTGGTTCGGCTCGATATTTTCTTCGCGGAAGAGGAACTGAGGTGACGCCAGCACGGCGGTCATGGCGTGGGCGATGCCAGCCTCGAAGGTCTGGCCGCGTTGTTTGTAAAAACCCTCGGCGAGGTTGGTCAGGCGGTCCACCGTGGCGTCATCAGCGGGATGGCGGAAGGCTTTCGTGGCAAATGCGCCCAGCAATTGCCGGGCATAGACCCGGCGCTCGGCAGTATTTTTTGGGGCGTCCTTCGTGAAAAAGCGCGCGTAATTTTTGGGCGGGACCTGGTATTTTTCATCTAGCGGCCCGCGGACAGTCACGGAATCAATCCGGAGAGACAACGAGCGGGCCTGCTTTTCATTCGGAGCAAGGGGTTCCACTTCAAAAGTCAGTTGATGGTCGCCGGCAGGCCATTCCCGGTTGAATTCAAAGTGGAATGGCCGGTCGCCCTCGCGGATGAACTCGCGGCGCAGGAGTTCCTGGCCGTCCGCCTTGAAAATGAGCCGGCACTTGTTGTAATCAAATTGCTCGTCCACGAATTTTTCATTCGCGGCCATGTCCAGCACGAGCTGGTAACGGCCGGCGTGCTCGACGTGGAAGGTATTGGAAACCGAGGCATGATCGTAATAAGACAAGCGCAATGTCTTGCGGCCGTCATCGCCATTGTCCCGGTTGAAGGCGTGGCCGGGAATCGTCTTTTCCACCACCACGAGGGACACGGTCGGCACGGTCTTGGCCACGATGGTTTTGGCGGCGTCCAGATATTTCTCGAACAGCATGGGCGACAGCGTGAGGACATCGCCGATGTTGTCGAAGCCGTAGCCGGTGTCATCCGCCGGAAACTCCTCGTTGGTGTCATAATCCATGCCCATCAGATCGCGGATGGTGTTGCGGTACTCGACGCGGTTGAGGCGGCGGAGCGTGACGCGGCCGGGGTCGGGGTTTTTCGGGTCAAGGCTGAAGGCGTCGTATTTGATCCAATCTTCAATGCGCCTGATTTCTGCGGCGGTGGGGCGCGGTTTTTTTTCCGGCGGCATGAGGCCGGCGCGCAGATTCTTCAAGGCGGCGAGCCAGAGATTGCGGTTGGTCACCAGTGATTCTTCGGACTTGAATTCATCGAAGGCAACTCCGCCCTTGTTTGCGCCGTCAGCGTGGCAATCAAAGCAATATTCGGTGAGAATCGGCTGGATGTCCGCGCGGAAATGCGCGGCGACGGGCAATTCCGCTGCCATGGCGGAAATGCCAAAAAACACCATCCCCGCCAGCAGATAAAATTGCTTGTGCATCAATTCCAGCCATTCCGTGTGTGTTACTCGCCAGTATCTCCTATAATGACGCGCATTTCACGCTAATTATTCGGGTTTTTTCCCACCTTTTCGGGTGGTGACAAGCCGGGCCATTGATCCTCATAAAAATAGTGTCCTTGCCGCAGGCTGGTGATCGCGGCGCAAAAGCGGCAGAGGGCTGCCGCACTCCAAGACTTGGCGGAGAGCGGAAAGGTCAATTTCGTTGTGCTTTGAGGCCTTGCGTCGTATCTATCCCAAGCGGGACGTTGGTTCCGAAATTACGGCATGGATAACGACAACCTGATTTTTTGGTTCGTGGTTTTTTCCGCCTCGGTTGGACTGGTGGTGGGATTGACGCGGGTGCGTTCCGCCGGGCCCGGGTGGGCCGTGGTGTGCATGGCAATTCTCCTGGTAGCGGCCGGCGGCCGGCTGTGGAAGCAGAATGCCTTGATTTATGCTTCGCTGGGCATGTGGTTGTTATTCGTCATGCTGCCGGGAATCATTGGCAAGGCCTATCATCGCCGCCTGCTGCAACAGCATTACGGCGCGGCGCACCGGCTGGCGCGGATCATCAGTTGGCTGCACCCGTTTGATGGCTGGAGAGGACAGCCGGAGATTGTTCGGGCCATTGAACTGGCCCACCGGGGCGAACTGGGCGCGGCCTCGGACTTTTTGAAGCGTTTTCGGGGGGAAAAATCGCTCCAGGGGCTCGCGGCGATGGTCAATCTCTAC
>JAQGPB010000109.1 GCA_028293265.1 Pedosphaera sp.
GCTCTTCCGATCTCAGGCCGCGAGCTCACCCCGCCGATACGAATCCTGCTCACCCTGCATGGCATCGGCATGTCGGCATGGATGCTGTTGTTCCTGGTCCAGCCGCTGTTGATTGTGGCTGGCAACCGCCGCGTTCACATGCTGCTCGGGCAATTCAGCGCGGGTCTGGCTGCGGTTATCGTGGTACTCGGAATTGATCTGGGGATTGAATCGGCGCGTGTCAACCCACCGGACTTGAGGATCTGGGCTCTGTCGCCCAAACATTTCATGGCTGTTCCCATCATCAGCGTCGGGATCTTCGGCCTTCTGGTGGCGATTGGCGTTTGGAAACGGCGGCGACCGGAGGTGCATCGGCCGATGATGCTGCTGGCCGTGTTGGCCGTGATGCCGGCGGCGTTGGACCGCATTGATGTCATCAAAGCCCTCTATAATGACACGGTGTGGGGAACGATCTTTGGTCCCTTTTTTAGCACGCTGGTGGTCGGGTTGTTTCTTCTCATTTTAAAGTGGCTGCTGACGCGATCATTTGACCGCTGGTTTGCCATGGGATACGCCGGGCTTGTCGTTGCCGGTGCGCTGATCATGCGGTTGGCGAAGACGAGTGCTTGGGACAACTTTGCGAGTTTTCTGCTGCGTTGAGGGAGTTTGTCATTATGATTAAGAGCTGGTTGCAAAATCAGGATCGAACCACAGGGAAAGCTGGAAAATTGGGCATGGTTTGCTACCGACCGGTTAATTTTGCAACGAACTCTAAGTCATTGCCCCGCCGATTCCCTGAGAATTTCAGCGCGCGTTTTCTCAACGTCCACCCCGAGGCTTTTCAGGACGAGCGCCGCCACACCGTGGCCTTCCAGCAGCAAGCCGAGAAAAATATGTTCGGCGCCGATGTGGGCAGAGTCCAAAGCCTTTGCCTCGTTGGCCGCCAGCAATAAGGCCCGTTTGGCGCGCGGGGTGAAGGGGATCGCGGCTGGGTTGCGCCCGGCATTCTGGCCGGGGCCGACCCATTTCTCGATTTCACGTCGAACCTTTTCGCTGTCCACGCCCATTTTTTGCATGACTTTGGGAACGATGCCCGCCTGCGATATGGTCAGGCCGAGCAAGACGTGTTCGGTGCCGATGAAATCATGATGGAGGCGCGGCGCTTCCTCGCGGGCGAGAGCCAAGGTTTGTTGTGCGCCAGCGGTGAAATCGGCAAAATCGGGCATCGGACCGGCATGGCGGCCGGAAATCAATCCCTCCAGCCTGGCCTTTAATCTGCGCAACAGCGTCCAGCGGTTTCCTTTGGCAAACTCTGCCCTGAGCGCGCCTGCCTCGCCGATGCGCCGGACGGCAGCCTCGAAGGCTTGTTGGGCATCCATCCCCCCAAGGACTTGCATCGCCACATCCTCACGCAAATGGTTTTCCAGCTCATTCAGCACCCCGGGGTTTTTGATGCCACCGGCCTGCATTTGCTGCCGCCAGGTTGCGATTGCGGTTTCGAGGTCATGCATAATTTTCTCCTCCAGATTCACGAATTGGCCAAGACAGATTTCCGCGCGGCACTTTCAATTCCTGCACACAGGCCCAACAAGCCTCCAAACGGCATGGCAAAACACCACACGACGGCCAGGCATAATTGACCAATCGTGTATTCATACCGCTGCGCAATCACCCAGAAAAAAATCGTCCACCACAGCGCGAGCAAAACAGCGCCCGAAACGCAAACGGCATCCCTGACCCTCTTGCGCCCGATGCATGGGAAAAACCTGTAACTCAACCGCCCGCCAAACCCAAAGAGAAGCATCAGCGCAACAGCCGTCAAACCGGACATCTGCTGACGGGATGTCAACTCCGAAAAATTGCCGATTCTAAAAAGCAGGAGTGCCGTTATGAATATTGCAAAGCCAGAAACAGCTATCAGGCTGCCCACAATCATGATTTGCGCCTGCTTCACTGCGCGGGCTTCCTTGGCCGCGCCTATTTTATCGAATTCACTTTTTAGCATGTCTGCCGCGCCGAGTTTATTAATCGCGTTCTCAAAGGAGGACTGAACGTTCGATCCCGCTTTCACGTGTCGTTCAATTTCTTCGCGCAGATGATTTTCAAGTTCATCCAATGGCTCGGGAGCTTTGATGCCGGCAACGAGCATCTGCTGCCGCCATTGGGTGATTTTTTCTTCGAGGTCGAACATGGTTCCTTTGCGGCGCTCAGGCACCCAGGGTTTTGGCGGCGGAGCGGAACAGATTCCGCGTCGTTGGCCGGGTAAGGAAAACAAATCCCCACATCATCATGCAAATTTTCAACAACGCCCAGACCCATACGAAGCGCATGGGAATCAGCACACCCATGAACACGGAGTAATCGCCTGCCATCTTCGCTGCCGGCATCCAGGCGCAAAATAGCATTTCGCCAAGGCCTGCCAGGATAGCCGGGATGCCATAAGCAAAGACGCAACCCCGCCAAAAATTGCTGCGTCGGAGCAGCCCCATGCCAACAAAGATCTGCAGGCTCAACAGGGCTGACAATCCGCATAGCACGATCCCCAAGACGGCGCTATGACGGAACCTCGGCGTGCTCAATGTTTGCGTGAAGTGCAAGACTATATGCGTGAAGTGCCATACGGCGTCCAATCCAAACAGGATAAACCACGCCGCCAAAATCCTGAGCGTGATCGGATTGTCCCGCCAGCCGGAACGATTCAGCTTGGCGAACTCCCGCTTCAACGGTTCCAGTTCGCCGATTTGCGACACCGCAGCCTGAAAAGTGGCCGCATCGGGCAAATGAGGCTTCAACAACTCCAGACGGTCGCGCAGGTGGGTTTCCAATTCATCGAGCACCTCGCGATTTTCGATCCCGGCTTGAAGCAGATTCAACCGCCATTCCGCAATGGCCTTTTCAAGCTCAAACATATTTTTCCTCCCAAAGTTTGACCAGCGTGCCGTGGACGGTAAGCCATTGTTCGCGCTGTTTTTGCAACGCCTTTTTCCCGTTCACCTTCAACGAATAATATTTTCGCTTGCGCCCGTTGTCGGCCTCGGCCCAGCGGGATTGAACAAGGCCCTTGTCTTCGAGGCGGTGCAGCACCGGGTAGAGCATGCCGTCGGTCCACTCGATTTTGTCACCGGAAAGCTTTTTGATTTCCTGGATGATGGCGTAACCGTAGGTCTCGCCCTTGGTGAGAAGGGAAAGGATGAGCGGTTCGGCGGAGGCGGCGACGAGTTCCTTGGTGATCATGCCAAAAGCCTTTTTGTATCTTGCATGGTGTTACTATGCATAGCAGTGCAATGTATGTCAATATAAATCTGAAATAATTTTTCGCGGGTGGTGGAGCTGCAATGTCGATCCTTTTGCGATGCGCCCGTGGCGATCGGGCGCATTTCGCCAGCACCACCACGACCTCCGTCATTCGCCTGCCGAACCCGTGTCCATCCGTGGTTAAAAATTCCCTTCCCGTTCGCTCCCATTCCGCCATTCGATGTTCGATGTTCGATGTTCGATGTTCGATGTTCGATGTTCGATGTTTCCCACTTCATGAAAATCCGTGTCCATCCGTGGTTAAAAACCCTCTTGCCCCGTTGCAGAAAAACGACCCTTTTTGCGTGTAGGGAAAAAAGATTTTTTCACACCCCCAAAAGATCATGTTTTTCTGAAAGCAGCAAACCCGTATAAACATTGGCCACAACCGCCTTTTTTTCACAAAGATTCATCAAAATAAAAAAGCGTGTCAAACCTACCGTAGGTTTCATTTTCCGGCATCCCCTCTGGTAAGTTTGGTGCTATGAATGCTCAAAATAGAGTATGTCAGGGTTCAGGCCATGGGCCTGGCGGCTGGGTAGCGCGGGCGTCCCGCCCGTCGACCGGCCCCTCAACCCTCAACCCTCAACGATCAGCCCTCAACCACTTCGGGGCGGAGTTTCCCGCCAAATCAGCCCTTGTCCCACTCTCAACCCTCAACCAGTTGGTCCAGCCAGCCCCATTCCGCCAATTGGAATTTGGAGCTTGGTTATTCTCTGGTGCTTGGAGCTTGGACGCTTGGTGCTTCTCAAACGGCGCGGAGTTTCTCACCAAATCTGTCAAAATTTGCGCGCAAGCCCTTTCCTGTCCACCCTCAACCCGCTGGCGATGCGCCCGGAGGGATGGGAGCGCCAAGATGCGCCCCTTGGCAATCCAAGCCGGCTGTTTTGATTTACAAGTTTTGACTCGCTGGTATCGTCGGGCGTCATCGCTTGTGTCGAAATCGCATCAGCGATGTTTACGTTCGGGAAAAAATGCCCTCGGGATATGATGAAACCGCCTGTGCCCTCCAATGAATCGGAACGCCTCGCGGCCTTGCGGAGTTATGAGGTTCTGGATACGCCGCCGGAGGAAGCTTTCGATGACCTGGCCAGGCTGGCGGCGCATATTTGCGGCACGCCAGTTGCCCTTGTCTCCCTGGTGGATGAAGCCCGCCAATGGTTCAAGGCGCGCGTGGGAGTTGAAGAAGAGGAGACCGACCGCAGCCTCGCCTTCTGTGCGCATGGTATTCTCGAGGGCGACGTATTGATCGTGCCCGACGCCACGAAGGACGCACGTTTTGCGGACAATCCTCTGGTGACGGGGAAGCAGGGCATCCGTTTTTACGCGGGAGCACCTTTGATCACGGCGGGAGGGCACGCGCTGGGAACGGTTTGCGTGATCGGTCAACAACCCCGCATTTTGACGCAGTCGCAGATCGATGCTTTGCGTCTCCTTGCGCGACAGGCCGTGGCGCAACTGGAGCTGCGCAAGCGCAGCCGGGAGTTGCAAATCGAAATTCTGGAGCGAAAGCGTATTGCGGACGAGCGGGACAAGTTTTTCTCGACCTCGCTCGATTTGCTTTGCGTCTGCGGCGGGGACGGTTTTTTCCGGCGGGTCAATCCGGCCTTTGAAAGGATACTGGGCTGGACATCCGACGAACTGCTGCCCAAGCCATTCTCCGATATTGTTCACCCGGATGACCAGGCCGCCGTGCAGGAGCAGGTGCAATGGCTGTTGGCCGGCCATGGGGTCGTGGAGTTCGTAGTTCGCTGCCGGGCCAAGGACGGCTCCTACCGGCATATTGAATGGACCTCCACCGCGGCGGATGAAGCCGGGCTGTTTATGTCCTGCGGGCGAGATATCACCGAACGCAAGCGGACGGAAGAAAAATTGCGCCTGAGCGAGGAACGTTTTCGCCACGCATTTGACGATGCGCCGATTGGCATGGGGCTGGTGAGTCCGGAAGGTCGCTGGCTGAGGGTCAACCATGCCTTGAGCAATATGCTCGGTTATGCCGAAGGCGAATTGCTCGCGACGGATTTCCAACATATCACGCACCCGGATGATTTGGTGAAGGATCTGGAGCTGGTCCGGCAGATGCTGGCGGGGACAATACCCTCCTACCAGATGGAAAAGCGCTATTTACACAAGAACGGCGGGGTGGTGTTTGTGATGTTGAGCGTTTCGCTGGTAAATGATGCGGACGGTGCGCCGCTTTACTTCGTCTCGCAAATCGAGAACATCACGGAGCGCAGGGAAACGGAACGGGCTTTGCGCGTCAGCGAGGAGCGCCTGCGCCTGGTCGTGGACGGGGTGAAGGACTACGCGCTGCTGATGCTGGACCCGGACGGTTTTGTGGTGAGTTGGAGCGCGGGGGCGGAGCGCATCAATGGCTACCTGGCGGACGAAATTGTGGGACTGCATTTCGCGTGTTTCTACCCACCGGAAGCGGTCGCGGCCAGTCGTCCCCAGGAGGTGTTGCGCATCGCTGCGCGCGATGGGCGCTACGAGGAAAAGGGCTGGCGCGTGCGCATGGACGGTTCGCGCTTTTGGGCCAGCGTCGTCATCACGGCCATCCGCGAGCCCGATGGCAAGTTGCGTGGATTTGCCAAGGTGACCCGCGACATCACGGAGAGCCAGCAACAGGAAGAACAGCTCGAATTACAGACCCAAAGACTCAGCCTGGCCACCAGGACAGCAGGGATTGGCGTATGGGATTGGGACATTCACAACAACAAAATCACCTGGGACGAAACGATGTACAAAATGTATCGTACGTCCCGCGATGTTCCCATCAACTATGAACATTGGAAAAATGCTGTTTGGCGGGAAGATTTGGCGGAGGCTGAAGCGACCTTGCAGCAAGTAATCAACGAAAAAGGCCGTGGGGAAATGGAATTTCGCATCCAGCGCCCGGACAAATCAATCCGACATATCCAAGCCGCCATGGGCGTGACGCTGGACAAGGACCAAAATGTGACGCGGGTGGTGGGTGTCAATCTTGATGTCACCGAGCGCACGCAGCACGAGGAGGGGCGCGAAAAAATCATCGCCGAGTTGCAGTTGGTGCTCATGCAGGTCAAAACCCTCTCCGGCCTGATCCCGATTTGCGGATGGTGCAAGAGCGTCCGCTCGGACACGGGCTACTGGCAATCAGTCGAGCAATATGTCCGCGCCAACACCAGTGCGAATTTCTCGCATGGCATTTGCCCAGCCTGCGCCGCAAACTTCAAGGACGAAATCAGCCTGGCCAACACCGTTCCCAAGGATCCACCGGGCGGAAAATGAAATCATCATGGGCAAATCAGTTGGTGTTGATTCCCGCCAAAATGCCTGTCACGATGGCGCCTTGAGCCTGAAACTTTATCTCCTGCGCCATGGCCAGACTTCATTCAGCCGCGACAATGCCTTTTGCGGCGCCGGGCTGAATCCCGAATTGACGTCCGATGGCGAGGCGATGGCCCAATGTTTTGCCAAGGCGTATCAAGGGCTTCCTTGGCGCGCTGTCTATGCCAGCCCCTTGCGCCGGACCATGGCGACCGCCCAGCCGCTCTGTGATGCGGTGGGAGCGAAAATGGAGTTGCGTGATGACCTCATGGAAATCCGCTACGGCAAATGGGAGGGCAAGTCCATCGAGGAGGTGAACCGGGAGTTTCACGACGATTATATCCGCTGGGCTGCCGATCCCGCATGGAATTCGCCGACCGGAGGGGAACCTTCGGTGGCGATTGCGCGCCGCGCCCTCCAGGTGATTGAAGAAATCAAGCAGCGTTTCGAAGACGGCAACATTCTGATTGTTTCGCACAAGGCGACCATCCGCATCGTACTATGCGGCCTGCTGGGGATTGATGTGGGGCGCTTCCGTTACCGGCTGGCTTGTCCGGTTGGTTCCGTGAGCGTGATTGAATTCACCTCCGAAGGCCCGCTGCTGCATAGCCTGGCGGACCGCGCCCATCTGGATGCGCGGCTCCGTTCTTCGCGCGGCACCTGACGCTTAAAAATTTACCACGTCATTCGTCCGGCCCCAATCGGTCACGGCCCATTGATTGACGGGTCCGAGGCTGAAGCCATATTTGAGAAATCTCGCGCTGCCATCCACAAAGGCGTGATTTGAGCCGCCGGATTTGAACCCAACTGCCTGGCTGCCGTCCGCCAGATTGCCGGTATGCACTGTCCCGTTCGCGCCACTGGAATGACGACCGAGTTCGAGTTCCGTCAAGTCATTGCCCTGGCCTTCAAACAGGTCCATGAAGAATTGGCCGGAATCAGTCCGCTTTTCGCCAAAGGCGATGGTTTCGGAAGGATAGATCACGCTTGATTCCTTCATGCCCTGCGGCGAGGTGCCGTTCATGTAGGCGTTGAAATCCGTTGTGCTCATGGTTTGCTGGAAATAATCATTCCAGCCATTGATCATGTAACTGCGCGGCGCGGCGTCCGCCGGGTATTGGGCTTGCAAAGCTGGTGAATCGAGACTGCCGTTGGACAATGGATTCAATGCATCGCTCGTGCAGCGCAAGATGTTCACGGTTTTATAAGCATCCTGAAGCAAGGACGGCCAGCGGCCAGGCGAGGTGCGCCGGGTAAAATAGCCGTCATTGTCATCGCTGTACATCCGCAACGAAAGTCCCAGTTGGCGCAGATTGTTCACGCAATTGATCCGCCGTCCCGCCTCCTTCGCGCGGCTCAACGCAGGCAAAAGCATCCCGGCCAGAATGGCGATGATGGCAATGACCACCAGCAAT
>JAQGPB010000120.1 GCA_028293265.1 Pedosphaera sp.
TTTGCTGGCTCTGGATGAAACACACCCCCGCCGGACTTTGGGTCAGCTTCGCCGGCGAACATCCCGACGCCCTCAACGCCGCCGGCATCCGCGTCAACCGCGTCCGCTGGCTCGCCGTCCTGACGAGCGGCGCGCTCGCCGGCATGGGCGGCGCATCGCTCTCCGTCTATCTCTCCTCCTCCTTCTCCCGCGACATGACCGCCGGTCGCGGCTTCATGGCCCTCGCCGCGCTGATTTTCGGCAAATGGAAACCCATCCCCACCGCGTTGGCCTGCCTCCTCTTCGGCTTCGCCGAAGCCTCGCAAATCCGGCTCCAAGGCGTCATCCTCTGGGGCAAGGAACCAATCCCCGTCCAATTCATCCAGATCCTTCCCTACATCGTCACCATCCTCGTCCTCGCCGGCTTCGTCGGCCACTCCCGCGCCCCCAAAGCCCTCGGCACCCCGTTCCGTCAAAATTGACCACACGGTTTTCAGTTCTCCAGCCACCGTTTCGGGCAAATCCGCCTTTACATCCGGTGCTCCGAGGATTATCCATCGTGCTATGAGGTCAAAATCAAAAACTGTAACCGACGACCCACCGGCGAAACCTTCTTGGAAGACAATCATCTTGTTTTCGGTAATCGCGGCAGTTGTGATTGTCAGCTTTGCATTTTTGAAATTCCCATTCCTTTTCATGCCATCTCCATATCTCCGCTTTATGGACAAAGACATCACCTATTATACCGAAGTTGCTCACGCTTGTGATTTGCTTGTACGGCAGCACCCGGTCAGTTCTACTAATTCAGTGGAACTTTACAAGGGCATGGTATTACCTTTTACGCTGAGACTTTCAGGGCAGGATGCATCATTGCCAAAAATTATCAAAGCATTGCATCCTCAAGAGATTCTGGTTTCGTCAAATCGTTTGGTAATTACTATTCCGCCTGAACGCATGGGTGGGTTTGATGTGTTTTGGAAACAAGATGACCTGCAAACCAATCAATGGATTTTAGAATCAAACGTGGAAGGCTTGGGTAAAATAGTCTATCAAGAGACCAAACCATAGGACGAAACCGAAAGGGAAAACCAAATCCTGCCCAAATTCGCCCCACCAAACCGGCGGCGGTGAATGGCTGAGGATTGAGGGAACAAACCGGAGGGAGCAACCGCGAAATGCACCAAATACACAAGAGCAGAACATCGCCAGATTCCTTTTCGCGTATTTCGCGGTTAAAAATCTTCCACTCCGTTTCCTCCGTTACCTTCTGTAAAAACTCCGGCTCCCGTCTTCCCATTCGGAAGGTAGTGTCCTGCACTCAGATAAACAGAGACATCAGAAGTGGCAGCCGCCCACCGAGGCCAAAACCGCGCCCAGGCCAAATTGAAGTCCGTCGCCATCCTCACCGCTGAAACCCCGGAGTTGTTGGCAGAGCCAACCAGAATCAAGCCACATAAATTTTTAAGCTGTTAACCATCAATTTGTTACAAACGCATTGTCGCAAAACAAATTCAAACCAAATCAAGACCCTTGCCCATCGTCTGCCCCCATTTTCTACCTTTACCCCCCTTTTTGAGAACTTGGCCGCCCGAAGCTTTTTTCACCCTCGCCCCATCGTCTGAATAACAGGAACACAAACCGAGTCTCATCAGTCAGACATGAGACAACCGTTCATCAGATTAATTGTAACTAATGAAAGGTCTCCAGTCTCCTTAGAGGTGAAGGACCACAAAACGACGGGCAAACGCGAAAGTGCAAACTTATGAAAACAAGGATTTTCAGCATCACAAGCGGCACGCTGGGACTGGCGGTGATCGGACTTTTGCTGGTCGCCGGGCGCATGCAAGGCCGCCAGTCGAGCGCCACGGTTGACGACTCCACCGCCCTTGCCGGCGACACGGCAGCCACCAACGCAGCCCCCGCCGAACCAACCGAGTTGCCGCCCGCGCCGCCGGCCGTCGCCGCCGCCACGCAACCGCTCCCGGTCAACCCCCAAACTCCGCCCGCCGGTGTGAAACTTTCCCAAGGCGCTACGGACATCGCCCGCTTCGCCCAGAGCGGCATCGGCCCGGAGGTGATGCTCGCCTACATCGCCAACGAGAACAGCAAGTTCAACCTCGGCTCCGACCAGATCGTCTATCTCAACGACCTCGGCGTGGACGGCACCGTCGTCAAGGCCATGATCCAGCGCGACGCCGCAATTGACGCCACCGCCCAGGCCGCCGCCGCGAGTCTCGCCGTCCAAAACATGCCGCCCGTCAATCCCTACCCGCCCGCACAGCCCGCACAACCCGACGACGCCTCCTATCCCTCCGCGCCGCCGATGGAGGATTCCACCGCGCAAATGCCGCCTTATGATCCCGGCACCTACGTTCCCTCGGACGATGCCGAATATTTCTACAGCTCGCTCGCCCCATACGGCAACTGGACCTACGTGGCCGGCGCCGGACTTTGCTGGCAGCCGACGGTTTATCGCGGCAACCACGACTGGCGGCCCTATGGTGATCGCGGTCGCTGGCTTTACAGCGATTGCGGCTGGTATTGGCAGTCGGATTATTCGTGGGGCTGGGCGCCGTTTCATTATGGCCGCTGGTTCGAGGACGCGCATCATGGCTGGGTCTGGTCGCCCGACCGCGTTTGGGGACCGGCCTGGGTCAGTTGGCGGCAATCGGGCGAATATTGCGGCTGGGCGCCGCTCCCGCCTTCCGCGCGGTTCGTCCCCGGCAGCGGATTCCGTTACGCGAATCACCCGGTCGGCGAGGGTTTCGAGTTCGGTCTGAAGGCGCACCATTACACATTTATACCAATCGCGCGGATGAGTGATTATGCGCCCAACCGCTATGCCTCCGCGCGCTGGCAGGCCGACGAAATCTGCAATCAAACCAAGGTCATCACCCATGTGACCGAGCAAAACCATCGCGTCGTCAATGCCGGGGTTGATCCCAAACTGGTCGCCGCTGGCGCAGGAACGGAAATTCGCCGCGCTGAAATCCGCGAGCTGCCCAACAATGGCAACGGTGGCCGGACCGTGATGACGGACCGCCTGACTAAGAGCGACGGCAACATGGTAATTTATCACCCTGGACTTCCCGCGCCCACCCGGCATCCCTTGGGTGGCGCAGGAGTTGCACCCGGCTCGCGGCCAGCCCAAATGCCCGCTGGCCGGAATTATGGCGCGCCCAAAACATCGCTCAATAATCCTTCCGCCCCAGCACCCGTCCACCTCGCCACAACGGTGAACGCCGCCGCACAGTCACCTTACCCGCCCGGCTCCTTGATCGTTCATGGCAACGGCCAAGCCAGCCATTCACCGGCTCCGGCTCCCGCGCCGCTGCCAAACATGAACCTTTCCTACTTGGCTCATCAAAACACCACCGCTTCCCAGTCGGTCCAACCTGCGCCGCAGCAGCAGATGAATTCCTACTATGACTCAACCGGACAAAGAACCGGTTGGCAGCAATCAGAGACCCCGCGCTCGTACGCCGGTTACAGTGTCGTCAACGGATTCGCCCGGCCTAACAACCCCGAGACTTTCACTCCGCGAAGTGCGCCCGCGCAAATCCAGTCTTCGTATGTCAACTCCGGACGTTTCACCGCCGCGCAGCACTTGGGCGCATCTGCGCCACAATCTTACTCCACTTCTGGAGACCAACTGTCAGCCCACGCCCAACAAACAATGGAAGGCGCCTCCCACGTCATAGCGGCCCACTACACCGCCAGCGAACAATTGAACGGCCCGACACGGAATTACACGGCATCAGCCCCCTCGGTGAACGCCAATGCTCACTCCGAACGAATCGCCGAAGCGGCGTCTCAGTCCCATTTTGAATCCCATGCCCCCGCCTATTCCGCCCCAGCCCCCGCGCCTGCGGCACACGTTTCTTCACCAGCCCCGTCTTCCTCCTCCTCATCCGGCAAGAAATAAAAAGCATACCAATCTCAAGGCCTTCCCGAACCTCCGCCAGGTCTTGGACTGCGGCAGTCCCCTGCCGCTTTCGCATGGAACCGGAACAACACGCCGACCCCCAAGTCGCTTCACAACCGGCCACGCTTTACCCGCTGGCTCATTTCTCCTTTGCAAGCGAAGTTCGTTTGGCACTATTGACTGAATGGGCATCAGCCTTCACGAGTTCAAGCAGATGAAAGACCGGCTCAGCGGTTCGGCGCGCGCCGCGTCGTCGCCATCGCCCGCGCTGTCTTCCGGCATCCGCCGCGCTGCCAGCACCAACGAGGTCGTGCTCGGCGTGGACCCGTCCTTGCGCGG
>JAQGPB010000127.1 GCA_028293265.1 Pedosphaera sp.
CTGGCGGCGATCAACGGCCAGCCGTTTTGCGAAGTGGTGTTGCGCAACGGCGATGCCATCGAGATCGGCGCACTCAAGATCCGTTTCTGGCTGGGCGAAACCCGGCAGGGCAGCCTGCGCCCCCGGGAGTGGCTGACGTGGACGGCTTTCGTGCTCCTCATTGCCGCTCAGTTGTTCCTGATCTATCGCCTGATTCCTTAATGCCGGAAGTGGCGCACGCCGGTGAAGGCCATGGCCAGGTTGCGCGCATCCGCGGCGGCGATCACTTCGGCGTCCCGCACCGAGCCGCCGGGCTGGATGGCCGCCGTTGCGCCCGCCTCCGCCGCCGCGATCAGCCCGTCCGGGAAGGGGAAGAAGGCATCGCTGCAAACCACGCTTTGCTTGAGCGACAGCGAGGCTTCTCCCGCTTTCCATACGGCAATGCGGCTCGCATCCACGCGGCTCATCTGGCCGGCGCCCACACCGAGGGTCCGGTCCGCGCCGACGTAAAGGATGGCGTTGGATTTGACATGTTTCACGATGCGCCAGCCAAAGAGCATCGCCTGCAACTCGGCGGCGGTCGGCTGGCGTTTGCTCACAATTTTCAAGCTGTCGGCGCGGGTGGCTTTCAGGTCCCGTTCCTGGAGCAGGAATGAATCCGCGCCCACGCTCCGCACGTCCCAGGGCGCGGAACTCAGCGGGCTTTTCAGCAGCTTGAGGAGGCGCAGGTTTTTCTTCTTCTGCAACAGTTCCAGTGCGCCGGCGCTGAATCCGGGCGCGATGATGACCTCGCTGAAAATCTCCGCGATGGCCTCGGCGCAGGCCGGGTCAAGCTCGCGGTTGACGGCGATGATGCCGCCGAAGGGCGCCTGTTTGTCAGTCGCGAAGGCCTTGTCCCAGGCTTCGCGCAAGCTGGTTCCCTGTCCCACGCCGCAGGGATTCATGTGCTTGAGAATCGCCAGCGTGGGTACGTCGTCCGCGAATTCCGCGATCAATCCAGCCGCCGCAGTCAGGTCCAGAATATTGTTATAGGAAAGTTCCTTGCCGTGGAGCTGGTGAAAGTAATCGTGAAAACGGCCGTAAAGGGCGGCGGCTTGGTGCGGGTTCTCGCCGTAACGCAATGACTGCGCGCGTGGTGCCTGGATGGAAAGCGCGGCGGGCAGGCTGGCTGGCGCGTTTGGTTCAAATGCCTTGGCGAGATGCGACGCAATGGCGGCATCGTAAGCCGCAGTGCGGGCGAACACCTTGGCCGCAAGTTTGCGGCGCAATTCGAGCGTGGTGCCGCCCGTTTCGCTGATCTGCCGGACGACCTCCGCGTAATCCGCCGGGTCCACCACGACCGTCACGCTTTCGTGGTTTTTGGCGGCGCTCCGCAGCATGGAGGGACCGCCGATGTCAATGTTCTCAATGGCTTCCGGGAGCGTCACGTCCGCCTTGGCGACGGTCTGTTCGAAGGGATAAAGATTCACGACCACAAGGTCAATCGGTTCGATGTGGTGCTCCCGCGCTGCAGCTTCGTGCCGGTCATTGCCGCGAATGAACAGCAGGCCGCCATGGATTTTGGGATGCAAGGTTTTGACGCGGCCATCCATCATTTCGGGGAAACCCGTGTAAGCGCCAAGGTCCATGACTTCAAGCCCGGCTTCGCGCAGTGTCTTGGCGGTGCCACCCGTGGAAATAAGTTTGACCCCGCTTTGAATGAGGGATTGGGCGAGAGTGATGAGTCCGGCCTTGTCTGAAACTGAAAGGAGCGCGCGTTGTATTTTAGGCATAAATTCCCCGCTAAAATCTTCCAAGTGCGGGGTCTTCGTCAACCGGCAAATCATGCGACCTGATCTGGCAGGATGGTTTCAATTTAGAATTGCGCCGGCGGGGGGCGGTTGTCTCGCAACTGGCAGGCGAATCATCGTCGCGAACGCAATCGAAGCCTAACTTTGCGGGAACCCGGCCTGCCGGATTTGAAAACGCGCAGTTCCCGTTGCACACCTGACAGATGAAAATGAAGATCTCCTCCGCGGCAGATGCAACCCATGTGCAGGGCAACACGGCCCAATGCGTGGCGGCAGCAATACAGTTTTAGAGACTGAAACCGGGTGGGCCGGCGGCGGGTCGTGTTCATCGCACCCAAGCGTAGCACGCAGTAATGCCGGCGACAAGCCCACAAACAACCCCATTGCGATCTGGCAATCAGAAGCGGCCGCCCCGATCAAGCCTTGTCCAACATTTGCGTGAGCTCGTTGATCATCGCCTGAAGCTCCTCCTTGAGCGCGCCCTTTTTGAAATAAGCATCGGCACCCAGTGCCTTGCTGCGCGCGATGTCCTCGGGGAGAAACGAACCGGAAACCACGGCAACAAACAGGCCGCCGAACGGTCGCGTCTGCAGCCATTGCAAAACTTCGTGGCCGTTCTTCCGGGGCATTTTCAAATCCAGCAGGACGACATCGGGGAAGGGATGTTGGTCGCGGTCTTGGAACCGGTTCTGGCCGTCCAGATAGTCAATCGCCGCTTCGCCATCGCCCACCTCGCCCACGACCTTGAGTCGCGAGGTTGCCTGGATGGCCAGGCCCATGAAAAGGCGGTCATCTTCCGAATCATCCACCAGCAGGACGGAGTAGCGTTCTTTCGTCATCCGTTCCGGTGGCACAGTCAGTTGGTCAGGCGATTCACGCATGTATGAAACCACCCAACTGTCTCAGATATGATTGATTTCGTCAATCCATTGCACGCGCAGCCATTGCACGCAGCCGGACTACTCTGCCGGGGCTGTTTTGGGTCCGAGCGTGAAATAAAAGACCGCCCCTTTGCCTTCCTCTCCCTCCGCCCAGATTCGGCCGCCATGGCGGCGCACAATCCGCGCCGCGGTCGCCAAGCCCACGCCCGTGCCCTCGAATTCCTTGGCCGGATGCAGGCGTTGAAACACCCCGAACAACTTGTCCACGTACTTCATGTCGAAACCAACGCCATTGTCCCGCACAAAAATCGAAAGCTCGCCGTCGTTGTTCTGATGACCAACCTCAATCATGGCTTCCTTGCGGGGCTGGCTGTATTTGACGGAATTGGAAAGCAGATTCGCGAACACCTGTTTGATCAGGCTTGGGTCGCAGGCGACGGATGGCAATTCCGAAATCTGCCATTTGATCTTCCGTTGGGTGGTTTCCGATTTAAGGGTGGCAACCTCTTCCTCGACGATGTCTTTCAACTTGGTTTCCTGGCGGGTCAAATTTTGTTTTCCAAGCCGGGACAAGTTGAGCAAGTCGGCCACCAGCCGCGCCATGTCGCGGGTCCGGACGCCGATGCGTGTCAGATACTGGCGTGCTTCCGGCGGGATGCCCGCGCTGAAGTCCTCCTCCACCATCTGGGCGTAGCTCTCGATGTTGCGCAATGGCGCCTGCAGGTCGTGGGCGACCGAATAAGTAAACGCCTCCAACTCCTGGTTGGACGCGGCCAGTTCAGCCGTGCGTTCGAGGACGCGCTGCTCCAGTTCGCCATTGACCCGGCGGATGTTTTCCTCCGCGCGCTGGCGCTCGGCGATTTCCGCCTGGAGCGATTCATTGGCGACGGCCAGTTCCGCCGTGCGCTCACGGACGCGGATTTCCAGCTGATCATGCGCCTGGCGCAACCGCTCCGCCTGCCGCTTGAGCTGCTCGGTTTTTTTGAACAGCTCCACAAACACCGCGACCTTCGTGCGCAATACTTCGGGCAAAACCGGCGTGAGGATGTAATCCACCGCCCCGAGCGAATACCCGCGCGAAACGTGCGTCTCCGTGTCGCTGACGCCGGTGATGAAAATGATCGGCGTATGTTCCGACCGGCGGCGCTGCCGGAGCAGATGCGCGGTTTCAAATCCATCCATGCCGGGCATGTTGACATCGAGGAGGATCACCGCAAAGTCCTGGCTCAAGAGGCAGCGGAGCGCTTCCTTGCCGGAGGAAGCCCGGACAATGTTTTGACCCAGGTCGTCAATGATGGTTTCCATTGCCAGCCGTTTGTCATCGCGATCATCAACGATCAGGATGTTGGCCTTGTTCTCATCGCGGAATGGAATGACCAAACTCATCGCGTAATCTCCGGCGTAGTCGTCGTTTAATTCGGCTTCCATAGATCGTTGATTGGTTATCATTGACGGACCTTAACGGTAGAGCCAAAGGCGGAGCATGGAGAGCAGTTCGGCGCTGTCCACCGGTTTGGCGATGTAATCCGACGCGCCGGCGTCAATGCACTTCTCGCGGTCGCCTTTCATCGCCTTGGCGGTGAGGGCGATGACCGGCAGGGTGCGGAACTTGGCAAACTTCCGGAGCGCGCGCATGGTGTCGTAGCCGTCCATGTCCGGCATCATGATGTCCATGAGCACGACGTCAATGTCCGGCGTGGACATCAGTTGATCGAGGGCGGTCTTGCCGGTTTCGGCGGAGAGAATCTGCATCTCGTACCGCTCCAGCAGGCTGGTCATGGCGAAAATATTCCGGATGTCGTCGTCCACGATCAATATCTTCTTGGCCTTGAGCACCGTCTCGGCCTGATGAAGTTTCTGAATCTCCATCCGCTTGGCTTCTGGCAGCAGGTTGAGATCGCAGTGGAGGAACAGCGCGGTTTCATCAAGCAGCCGTTCCGGCGAGCGGACTTCCTTCAGGTTCATCGTCTGGCCCAGGCGTTTCAGATGCGCTTCTTCCTTCTTGGACAAGGGCCGGGTGATATAGGAAATGATGGGGACATGGCCCAGGTGCGCGTCCTTTTTGATTTCCTCCATCAGCGCGAATCCTGCCATGTCCTCAAGTTCCAGCATGACCACTGCGGCCCCGAAATGATCGTCACGCAATTTTGCCAAGGCTTCCTCGCCCTTGCCGATGCAGGTAATTTCAATTCCGTCGCCGCCCGCAATTTCAGCCACCTGGTTGCGCTCGGCTGCTTCCTTGCCGATCACGAGCAGTTTTTTGGTGTGCGGTTCGATGACGCTTTGCAGCAGCGTGAAAACTTCCTTGAGCGATTCCTTTGATTTCAGCGGCTTCGTCAAGGCGCCGATTGCGCCCATTCTCAAACCGCGCTCATGCTCTTCCTCGGTGGTGATGATGTACACCGGAATATGCCGGG
>JAQGPB010000132.1 GCA_028293265.1 Pedosphaera sp.
TTGGAAACCCCGGGGCATACGTGTCAAACAACGCCAACAAAGCGACCCGTTCCCCCGCCTCGTGCAATTGACGCGCCATCTCAAACGCCACCAGTCCGCCAAACGACGAACCGCCGATGTAGTACGGCCCGCGCGGCTGAAACGAGCGGATTTCCCCGATGTAATGCGCCGCCATCTCCTCGACGCTTTTGTGCCAAGCATGTTTGCCGTCCAACCCCGCCGCTTGCAACCCATAGAATGGCTGGTCAGCATCCATGTATTTCGCCAGATCCAGGTATTCCAAAATGTTCCCGCCCACGCCATGCACGCAATAAAACGGCGGCCGCGAACCATCCGCCTTGATCGGGACCAGCGAAGACCACGGCGCTTCCCAGCCTTGCTGGCGCAAAATCGCCGCGAGTTGTTCAATGGTCGGAGCCTGAAAGAGCGTCACGAGCGGAAGGCTCTTGCCGGTCAGTTTGTCCACCTGAGCGAAGAGCCGCACTGCCAGCAATGAATGACCGCCGAGTTCAAAAAAATTGTCCCGGATGCCGATCGGTTCACGCCCGAAAATCTTTTCCCAGATCTGCGCCAGTTGCAATTCCAGCGGGTCGCGCGGCGCGGCAAAAATATTTTCCAGGCGCTCCGCATCCGGCGAAGGCAACGCCTTTCGGTCCAGCTTGCCATTGGGTGTGAGCGGGAGCGCGGGCAGGAACATGAACACAGAAGGAACCATGTATTCGGGGAGCTTCTGTTTCAGAAACCCGCGCAGGTCGCCATCGGAAAGAATGCCCTCCCGTCGCGCCACCACGTAAGCCACCAGCCGTTTGTCACCGCCCGGACTTTCGCTGGCGATGACCGCCACTTCACTCACCTTCGGATGTTGCCGCAGCAGCGCTTCGATTTCGCCCAGCTCAATTCTGAACCCACGGATTTTCACCTGATGATCGCTACGGCCAAGGAATTCAATCCTGCCATCCGGCAAATAACGGGTGACATCGCCAGTCTTGTAGAGCCGCGCCCCCGCCCCGGTATGGAATGGATCGGCCACAAACTTCTCCACAGTCAACTCGGGCCGGTTATGGTAACCCCGCGCCAGGCCCTCCCCGCCAATGTGCAATTCGCCCGCCACGCCCACGGGCATCGGTTTGAGGTGCTTGTCCAGCACGTAAAACTGGGTGTTGGCGATGGGTTTGCCGATCAAGGGCGGCTCACCCGGTCCCACGCGCGCGGCGGCCGACCAGATGGTCGTTTCCGTCGGCCCATACATGTTCCACAAGGAAGCGCACCTGGGCAGCAGGGCTTCCGCCAAGTCGCGGCCCCAGGCTTCCCCGCCACAGAGGGCCTTGAGGCGGGGGTTTCCCGCCCAGCCCGCTTCGAGCAGCATCCGCCACGTCGCGGGTGTGGCTTGCAGTACTGTCGCGGCGCATTGCTCCAATTGTGCCGCGAGGCGCTTGCCCTCACGCGCGGTGTCGCTGGCCGCGATGACCACTTGCGCGCCCACCGTCAGGGGCAGCCACAATTCCAGCCCGGCAATATCAAAGGAGAGGGTCGTCACCGACAGCAGAATGTCAGTGGCGGTCATGCCTGGTTGGCGGCCCATGCTGGAAAGAAAATTTACGAGTGCGCGGTGGGGGATCTGCACACCCTTGGGCCTGCCCGTCGAGCCGGAGGTGTAAATGATGTAAGCAAGATTATCCGGCTGCGCGCCGCTTTCGGGATTGGCGTCCTCGGATTCCGGGATTGGCGCGTCCAGGAAAATGAGTTGCGCCTTATGCGGCGGCAAGTCTGGCGCCAATCGCTGTTGGGTCAGCAGCACAGACGCATGGGTATCTTCCAAGATGAAAGCCAATCGTTCTTTCGGATACGCCGGGTCCAAGGGCACATAAGCGCCGCCCGCCTTCAAGACTCCCAGCATCCCGATGACCATTTCCAGCGAACGTTCTGCGCACAAACCGACCAGCACTTCTGGTCCGACGCCCAAGGAACGCAGATGCCGCGCGACCCGGTTGGCCCGGCTGTTCAATTGCCGGTAGGTCAGGCTTTCGTGCTGGAACACCAACGCCGTTGCTTCCGGCGCGCGGGCGGTTTGCGCTTCAATCAATTCGTGCAGACACTGTGTCTGCGGAAACTCCCGGCGCGTGTCGTTCCACTCCCCCAATATCCGGTGTCGTTCAGCGTCGTTCAGAATTTGCAACCGGCTGATGCGTTCTTCGGGCTGGGCCACTGCCGCCGCGATCAATGTTTCCAGATGGCCGAGCAGCCGCCGCACCGTTTCCGGCTCGAACAGGTCGCCGGCATATTCCGCGGTGCAACTCAACCGCTCCGGCTCTTCGTCAAAGAAAATTGTCAGATCAAATTTCGTCGTTCCGTTCTCAACGCCGAAGGGAATTACGTTCAGGCCGCCCGCGCGCGACGGCGGCTGCGGCGTATTCTGCAAAATAAACAGCAGTTGAAACAACGGCGAGTAACTCTGATCACGCGAGGGCTGCAATTCCTCCACCAGTTTCTCGAACGGAATATCTTGATGCGCATAAGCATCCAGCGTCACCTGCCGCACCCGTTGCAGCAGTTCACGGAAGGTGGGCTCGCCCGAAAGATCGGTCCGCAAGACCAGCGTGTTCGCGAAGCAGCCGATCAATCCCTCGATCTCTGTCCGGCTCCGTCCGGCGATGGGCGAGGCGACCACCACGTCGCTCTGCCCCGTGTACCGGAACACCACGGCCTCAAATGCCGCGAGCAAACCCATGAACAACGTGCAGCCTTCAGCGCGGCACAAGGCCTTGAACTGCTCCACGATTTTTTTGTCGAA
>JAQGPB010000144.1 GCA_028293265.1 Pedosphaera sp.
CATGTAGGGAAAAAACATTTTTCACCCCCGCAAAAACCCCGTGTTTTTTTGAAAGCACGGATGGCCTGCAAACATTGCCCGCGTCCGCCTTTTTTTCACAAAGATTCATCAAATGAAAAAAACGTGTCAAACCTACCGTAGGTTTTACTTTCCAATTTTTAATGTGGTAAGCTGATGCCTGTGAGTACTCAAATTGGAGTATGGGAGTGTGGGGAAGCTGGTCCGCTGGCTTGCCGACAGCAAAAGCATCATCGCGTCCCCGTAGCACTGTCGGCACAGCCGGCCAACTCAGCATTTTTTCAACTTGAATCACTTAGTTGCTCAGCATTTTTCACCTTTACTCACCTTTGCTCAGCCCTGACCGGGATAAACCGGGATAAACCGCGATAAAAATAAAAAAATATTTTCATTCAAATGGTCAAAAAAAGACAGTTTACCATCCGACAGATCTCCTTCCTCACCCCACGAGGGACGAGCGGGGAGAGAATTCGCCGAAAGCATCATTCGCGCATTGAACCCTTGAACCACCCGCAACTCCGCAAGATTTTGGAGTGCGGTGGCAAGCGCAGCGCGACACCGCTTTCGGAAGCCGAACGTAATAAAAATTTTACAGGAGCCAACAGAGGAAACAGAGAGGGAAGTGCTTCCCCGTGGCCGTGCGCAGCCCTCTCCGTTACCTCTGTTTCCTCCTGTTCAAAATTCGGGTTCATGGAAAGGGCTGGGGTGAGGGGGGTTCCCCATTCGATGTTCAGTGTTCGATGTTCGATGTTTCCCGGTTCATGGAAAGGGCCTGCCTTGTTCCCCAACCAAATGGCAGTCAGGAGTCAGAAACTCGCGCGATGGGGCGGAGTTTCTCGCCAAATCTCGCTAAATTTGCGCTCCCTCCGTTTTTGGCCATTCGTCATTGGTCCGTTGAGCGCCTCTCCCAATCCACTATCCTCTTGTAAATGACCACGGCCACTCCACCGCCAACCGACATTCCGGCCGGCCCGCGCTTCGCCCCGCCGCGCGGCTTCCTCCGCCACCTGTTCTCTCCCTGGACCTGGCGGATGGCTTGGCGTGACAGCCGCACGAGCCGGAAAAGGTTGTTGCTCTTTTCCGGTTCCATCGTCATTGGCATCGCCGCGCTTACCGCCATCGGTTCGCTCGGGAGCAATCTCGAACGCGCCGTCGAGGAGCAGGCCAAGAGTCTGCTCGGCGCGGACCTCGGCTTGAATTCCCGCCAGCCGTTTTCGCCGGATGAGGAAAAGCTGATGCAGGAACTCGGCGGCGAACAGTCCCGCGAAACTTCCTTCTCGACGATGATTTATTTTCCGCGCAACGAAGGCACGCGGCTCGTGCAGGTGCGCGCGTTGAGCGGCGGATTTCCCTTTTACGGCCAGCTCGAAACCGACCCGCCCGAAGCCGCGCAGCAGTTTCGCAACGGCGGCGGCGCGCTCGTGGACGAAACCATCCTGACGCAGTTCAACGCCAAGGTTGGCGACGAAATCCGCCTTGGCGATCTCACCACGCGCATCGTCGGCAAACTGATAAAAGTCCCCGGCGAAAGCGTCGCGCTCTCCGCCATCGCGCCGCGCGTCTATATCCCGATGAGCGACCTGTCGCAGACCGGCTTGCTGCGGCCCGGCGCGTTGGTGCGTTACAAGACTTACTTCAAATTTGGCCCAAGCGTGGACGTCTCCAAGCTGGTCGAAAAAATCAAACCACAGCTCGATAAATTCCGGCTTGGCTCCGAGACCGTCGAACAACGCAAGCGCGATCTCGGTCGCGCGATGGAAAATCTTTACCATTTCCTGAACCTCGTCGGCTTCATCGCTCTGCTCCTCGGCGGCGTGGGCGTGGCCAGCGCCATTCATGTGCATGTCAAACAAAAGCTCGGCACCGTCGCGCTCTTGCGCTGCCTCGGTGGTTCAGTGGCGCAAACGTTCGCCATCTATCTCGCGCAGGGAATGGCGCTCGGCCTGTTCGGCGCGCTGGCGGGCGCGGCGGTGGGCGTGATAATCCAATCCGCGCTGCCCGGAGTGCTGGCCGATTTCATCCCGTTCGATTTTCAATTCCACACGTCGTGGCTCGCGGTCGGTCGCGCGGTGGGGATTGGCTTTACCATCTGCCTCTTGTTCGCGCTGCTGCCGTTGCTCACCGTGCGGCGCGTTTCGCCGCTGGCCGCCATCCGTGTCGCGTTCGACCCGCTGGCTGGCCGTCGCGACCCGTTGCGCTGGCTGATCGGCGCGGGGCTTGGACTGGGCGTGCTCACCTTCGCGCTGACGCAATCCCAGGACTGGCGGGTCGGCCTGGGCTTCGCCGGCGGCTTGGGCGTGGTGTTCGCCGTGCTCACCGGAATCGCCGCCGCACTGATTTTTTTGACGAAGAGATTGAACCGGCCGACGCTGCCGTTTGCCTGGCGGCAAGGATTGGCCAATCTGCATCGGCCCAACAATCGCACGCTGCTGCTGTTGCTTTCGCTTGGCCTTGGCACGTTTTTGATGGTGAGTTTGTTTCTGGTTCAGCGCACCTTGCTCACCCAGCTCATTTCGTCCGGCGGCACGAACCAGGCCAACACCGTGTTCTTCGACATCCAGCCCGACCAGCGCGAGTCGGTGATCAAGCTCGTTCGTTCGTTCAACCTTCCCATTTTAGACGAAGCCCCCATCATCACCATGCGCCTCACCTCCGTGAAAGGCCGCGCCGTTGAAACGATTCTTGCCGACAAAAAGAACGAGATTCCCCGCTGGAGCCTGCGCCACGAATACCGCAGCACCTACAACGACCGTCTCCGCGACGGCGAAAAACTCCTCAGCGGGAAATGGTACGACAAGGTGACTGTGGACACCAATCCCGTGCCGGTATCCGTCGAGGAAGGTTTGGCCGACGAACTCAAAATCGGCCTGGGTGACGAACTTGCGTTCGATGTGCAAGGCGTCCCGGTGAATGCCAAGGTCGCAAGTCTGCGCCAGGTGGACTGGCGGCGGATTCAGCCAAATTTTTTCATCGTCTTCCCGCGCGGCGTCTTGGAAGAAGCCCCGGCGATGCACGTGCTGGTCACGCGCGTGCCCTCCGCGGATGAATCCGCGCGGGTGCAGAGCGCCGTCGTCAAACAATTCCCCAACGTCTCGACCATTGACCTGCGGCTCATTTTGCAAACCGTGGATTCCATCCTGGGCAAGATTTCGTTCGTGGTCCGGTTCATGGCCATGTTCACGGTGCTGACCGGGTTGCTGGTCCTGGTGGGCGCGCTCCTGACCGGCCGCTACCAACGCATCCAGGAAAGCATCCTCCTGCGCACCCTGGGCGCGTCGCGAAAACAGATTTTAAGAATTCTGTTCGTCGAATATTTTTCACTCGGACTGCTCGCCGCGCTGACCGGAATCCTGCTGGCCGTTGTCGCCGCCTGGGCGCTCTGTCATTTCGTATTTCACATACATTTCGCGCTGGAAATGTTGCCGCTTGTGATTGCGCTCGTCTCAGTCTCCGGCTTGACCGTCTTCACCGGCCTGTTGATGAGCCGTGGAATCCTGAACCAGCCGCCCCTGGCAATCCTGCGAGGGGCATCGTGAGGGTGATATGTCTTTATTCGGGTGGCACGGGCAACCTGCCCGTGCCGCTGGGCTACCAGCCCAGCGGAATGGAAGGGGACGTCCACTTGCAACCCCGCGTCTGTTTTTCCAACGAGCGTCCCGCTCGTTCCGGTCTGCTGCCAGCCGACCGGCACAGGCAGGTTGCCTGTGCCACCCATTCAAATTTGGATCTTACCGTCATGAACCCATACTTGACCATTCTTCGCCTGCGGCACTACTTTCCGTTTGGCGGGTCCGTGCCGGTCGTGAATTCGATGTTCGATGTTCGGCATTCCCGCAATTTTGTTTATGCTTAAATTTCATGCCATTCTATTAAAAAAATCTGCGTTGTCCGCACATTTGCAAGCCGTTACCAGCATTGCGTTGCTCGCCATCCTTGCCGCCGGTTGTTCGGGACGAGATGCGAAGCACCGCGGTTTTGTGGAGGAAGTGATTGCGCCCAAGCCGCCCGCATTTTTCGTGGGGCCGGCTTCTGCCCTGCTCACGAATGTCTTTTCTTTCAGCGCCAAATTGACGCTGGAGCTGCCCGGCGATACGAACCGGCTGCACGCATTCTCGGGTCAGTTGCTCGGGCAGGGGAGCCATTTGCTGTTCGCGCCGGAGCGCAACGACCGGACCTTCATTTGGGATGTGCGCGATCATGGCGGGTATGTATTGAGCGAAGCCTTGCAGGGATACGCGCCGGTCACTTCGCCAATCCAAGTCACCAATCTTGCCACCGCGGCGGAAATCGCCGGCCCTGGCTCGGACCGGGTCAACGGTCATCCCGGCCATGAAGTCGAAGTCAACGTCGCCTCAAACGACGGCTCGACCGCCCGTTTCAGCATCTGGCGCGCCGCCGATTTGAACGGCTTCCCCGTCCGCATCAAGTCGCTGAGTGATGCCAATCCCTTCATCATAAATCTTTCCGACGTGCGTCCCGCCACTCTTTCCCCGAGCCTCTTCTTGCCTCCGGACGGCTTCACCAAATATTCCACGCCGGATTCCATGGCGGGCGAATTGATGGTCCGCAAATCCAAGCCCAAACCCTCCGAAACTCCCCGGCTCGATGAAGTCGTCAAACCAAAGCCGAATTACAGTCATTAACATCCGCTCTTGTAGGAGCCGACATGAAAATCCTCGCGACTGGAAATATGCGGCTCGCCTTGCAAAGCGCCATTACTGCGTCTTGCGCTCATTCTGTTCAATCTCCTTCAATGTCTCCTCAGCCTGTTCGCGGAGCTTGGCTTCGACGTGCGGTTCGCGCAACGGCGCGAGCGTGCGCCGGGCTGCGGTGGCGTCCTGGTTCATCGCCTGCGCCTCCGCCAGTGGCAGCAGATACCACTGGTTCTCCGGCTCCAACTGGATCGCATTTTGCAATTGTTCCGCCGCCATCGCGGGATGCTCGCCCTGGACAAGCTCGAAAAATCCCAGCAGCTCATGCGCCGGCGCAAAGCTCGGCATCAGCGTTATCGCTTGCTGCAAACGGGCGCGGATGTCCGCCGCCGGTTCTGGTTGGACATGGGTGTATCGCCCCTGGCCATCGCTCGTCAGGAAAAACCGTTCCTTCGCATAAAAATAATTCGCAAGAAAACTCGTCGAATCGTGCTCCAACGATTCCTTGAGCTGTCGCGCCGCTTCCTCGTGCTGGTCGCGCATGACGGCCAGCAAGCCGAGTCCTTCGCCCGCCAACGGACTGGCAGGCGCAATCTTTTGCGCCCGCGCGAAAAACGGCTCCGCATCATCCAGCCGGCCGATGCGCATCAGCTCGTTGCCGAGCCGGAAGCAAGTTTCTACTTGTGCGATGGGCCGCGTCGCCACCTGTCGCGGCGCGGACAAATCCGCCGCGACCACGCAGGCGATGGATGCAAACTGGCCCCGCGCCAGGTACCGCCGCAGTTCCGCCTCGACCGCAGTCAATGGCATTCCCAGCGCGTTGGTAAATGCCGCCTCGGTGGTCTGCCCCTGCCGCAGCAGCTTCGTGAACTGCCCGAAGCGCGCCTTCAACACCGGGTTGTCGCCGTTCATCAGGAAATGCGTCAGCAGCCAAGATTCCGCGTAGAACACGCCCTGGTGTTCCATTTCGTTGTATTGCGGCGAATCGTGCGTCACCGCGAGCAATTCCTTCAGCGGCATCAGCTCGCTGTGCGTCAGCAGCAGCAGATGGTAGTTGATCGGCTTGCCGATGCGCGCGCCGCGGCCGGCGGCCTCGAAGGTCGAATAAATTTCCGCCATCCCCTCCTGCAGCCAGAGCGGCCACACACGGTCATTGCGCCGGAACAAGAGGTGCGTGTATTCGTGGAAAATGGTCTGCATCGAACCGGCATTTGTCCCGCTCAACGCCAGGACGATCAGGTTCTCATCGCTGCTCCGCTTGAAAAAACCGGAGAGATTCGCCGGCTTGCCCTGGTAAAGCGGCAGGAACGGTTCCAAAGCCGCCTGGTCCGGAAAGGCCATCACGATGATCGGCGGCGAACTCACCGCCTGCGCTCCGGCGAGCAAACCATACGCATCGCGAAACTGTTCCAGCCGCGCCGCCAGTTGGTAAACTTCCTGTTTGGCCCCGCAACTGTAGATGTTGAAATGAGTCGTCCGCGCCTCGAACCATGGCTGCCGCGCGATGTCATCGCCCTCGGCGCGGGCAAGCGCCGCCGGCACCGATGCCAAGCCGATCATTGCGCACAAAATGGTAAGGCGGAGTCGAATCACATCTTAATAATTTGGGTTTGTTCACTTTCCAAATAATGGAAATTCATAGTCAAGGGTAGTCACTTCGCCCTTCTTTACGCTTATTTTTTCCGCCGGAAATCTGACAGATCCGCCCGTCTGTAGATGGATAAATTCCAGATCGTAATCGCCCGGTGGCATGTTCTTGATCGCATAATTTCCATTAAGATCCGTCACGGCGAAAAACGGATGATTAACCACACAGACATACGCTTCCATCCATGGATGGACGTCGCACTTGATCCGCAGCGGAATCTCCTCAGATGTAAATTGACGACTAAGAAAAGCGCCGCTGGCTTCGCTCAAATTGAATGCTGTGTTGCCTTGGGCGCGCGGTCTGGCATCTACGTTATGGAAAACAGTGTCAGAATTGGTGATCAGCAAACGTTGCCGTGTCATCAATCCCAATACCAGCGGCTGGAATTCGCAACCGATTTGGCTCAGCACCGCAGGTTCGTCGGGGACCGGGAATTTTTTGTGAGCGAGACCGCTTTTGATATAAACGAAAACATTTGCCAAGCCGCCGTTCGTCGAAACGACATAACGGTGTGTTGTAATTGGCGTTTTGTGAAGGCGTCCGCAAACGGCATCCATCTGAATTGGGGTTTCGGGCGCTGGAGTGTCTTTCATATACACACGACCGGTGATGCCGGTGAAATCGTTCGACCCTAAAAATGTCAGCGGCGCCAATCCGGTCGAAGAAAAAGATTCCCTCGCCATGACTGGCATGAGTTGGGGTGCGGTATCGGAGGAAGCAGGCACTGGGCTAAGTTTGGGCTCCGGCGGGGCGGGGGGCGACTCGGGTGGTGATTGCGGGTGCGGCGTAGATTTGCGGGCAATGGAAGGAGAAGGTTTTTCGAAAAGCTGCTCGGTTTTGGGTTCCACGGGCAAGATTGTAGCAACGGCTTCTTCTTTCGTCGCCGGAGTGTGCTGGCGGATGACCAGCACCACGAGGCAGGTGGCGATCACCGCCAGCGACAGGGCAATGACCCACAAAGCGCGGTTCACCGTGGAGGCTGGTTTTTGGGTTGCCATCTGGGATTTCAACACCACCTTTGGACGGAAGTTGCGGGGTGATATTCGATGGCCATACTCGACTGCTAAGTCCCGCAGAACCGCTCGAAGGCTCCTCCGAACAGGTCTTTCACGTCGCGCTCGACTTCGGCTGGAGTCGTTTGCCAGCCGCTCTGGGCCAGTTCCGTGTATTTCTCCACGAGAATGTCCGCGATGACGCGCCGGCTGTGCCGCCATTTGTAAACGACCTGGTCCAACACCCGCGCGTCGGAATGTTGGGGAGTGAAACTCAGGCCCAGCAACTCGATGCGCATGCGGGTGATTTCGTCCACGAGCAGGGGAATGTTCGTGAACCACCAGCAGCCGAAGATGTGGAGGTTGCGGAATTTTCGCGCGAGCACGCAAAGCTCGTGCTGGTTTTCGCGGGCCAGCACCGTCGCGAGGAATTTGTTGTCGGGATATTGCGCGCAAAGATTTTGCAGCATGGTCAGGTCGCTCAGGCCGACGCCGTCGCCCGCCATTTTCAATTGCGGATTCACCGCGCGCTTCACGCCGGGCATCAGGGCGAATGGCAGGCCGAACTCGCGGCAATGGGGCAGGATGGCATGCTCGATCAAGCTGGCCGAAGTGGTCTGGGCCGGGAATTGAAAATCCGGCGGCAACGACACCATCACATAACGCGCCTTGATGCGCTTGGACCAGTCGGCAAGAAACCGCCGCACTTCGCTGAAAGTCTGGCCGGACGCAGGATCGGCTTCGACGCGGTAACCCCATTGCGCGAGCTTGGGCGCGGTTTCCGTCCACGACAATATCAGCGGATCAATTCGCAAGGCCGCCATGAAACGTTCGTCGCGGTGAAAACCTTTTTCCCAGATGGGCCGCTCCAGATCATCGAACGGCGAGTTCGTCATGCAGATGCTTTTGAGTCCGGCCAGTTCCATGCATTGCGTGATGTGGCCCTCGGCGGT
>JAQGPB010000148.1 GCA_028293265.1 Pedosphaera sp.
TGACACGCTGCAGGTTTATCTCGGCTCGCTTTACATCAATGATTTCAATCTGTTCGGGCGCACCTATCATGTCACCGCGCAGGCGGACGCGCCGTTCCGCCGCAAGCCGGGCGATATTCTCGATCTCAAGACCCGCAATGCCGCCGGTCAGATGGTGCCGCTGGGCACGCTGGTCAAGGTGAAGGAAATCACCGGGCCGGACAAAATTGTCCGCTACAACATGTTTCCGTCCGCCGAGTTGAACGGCAGCGCGGCGCCCGGCATCAGTTCCGGCGATTCCATTGCCGCCATGGAAAAGCTGGCGCGCGAAAATCTTCCCACCGGCATGGGCATCGAATGGACGGAGTTGACGTTGCAGGAAATCCTGGCCGGCAACACTGCGGTGTTCATCTTTCCGCTCTGCGTGCTGTTTGTTTTCCTGACGCTCGCGGCGCAATACGAAAGCTGGTCGCTGCCGCTGGCGATCATCCTGATCGTGCCGATGTGCCTGCTCTGCGCGCTCGCGGGCGTCTGGGGCCGGGGCATGGACAACAATATTTTCACGCAGGTCGGGTTCGTCGTGCTGGTGGGGCTGGCGTGCAAGAACGCGATTCTGATTGTCGAGTTCGCCAAGCAAAAGCAGGACGAAGGCCTGCCGCGCCAAAAAGCAGCGATCGAATCCAGCCGCCTGCGGTTGCGGCCGATTCTGATGACGTCGTTCGCCTTCATCTTCGGCGTGCTGCCGCTGGTGTTCGCGAAGGGCGCAGGCGCGGAGATGCGCCAAGCGCTCGGCACGGCGGTGTTCAGCGGGATGCTGGGCGTGACCTTTTTCGGCATCTTTCTGACGCCGGTGTTTTACACAGTGATACGCTGGATGACGGAACGCGGAACGAAAACCCCGGCGCACGCGCCAAGTTCAACTCCGGTCCCGGCCATCGCCGGCTCTGAAAAGCATTGATCCATTTTCCTCATGAACCTTCCATCCATTACAAAACTCCGAATGCCGTCGGCACGGCTCAAGAACCGCGGCGCGAGACATCGGACTGAAGCCGCTGCATTGGCGACCGACAAGTTAGAGACTCGTCACCTCGTCTGCTACAAAGAGGTGGGCTGCTGGCTCGCTCCGCTGGTCCTGCTGTTTATGGCGGGCTGCGCGGTCGGGCCAAATTATAAAACACCCACGGCGGAAGTTCCCGCGGCCTTCGCCAACGGCACGCAGGCCAATTTCTCCTCCGCCGAAATCGCCATCACCTGGTGGCGCGGCTTCAAAGATCCCCGGCTTGACCAACTGGTGGACCGCGCCCTCGCCGGGAATCATGACCTCCGCATCGCCACCGCGAATGTCCATGAAGCGCGCGCCTTGCGGCGACAGGCGCAGTTTGATTTGCTGCCTGCGCCCCAAGGCACGGCGGGTTATACCCACAGCCTTTACAGCCAGGCTTTCGAGCCGGGCGTGCCGCGCAATTTGCGCAACATCCAACTCTACGACGCCGGTTTCGACGCAACGTGGGAACTGGATTTCTTCGGCCGCGTCCGGCGTTCGGTCCAGGCCAACACGGCCGAATGGCAGGCCGCCGAAGCCAACCGGCGCGACGTGATGGTCACGCTCATCAGCGAAGTGGCACGCAATTATTTTGAACTGCTCGGCGCGCAGGGCGAACTCGACGTGGCCCGCCATAACGCCGACAACCAGCGCGAAACCTTGAAGATCACCCAGGCCGTCCTGGATGGCGGTCGCGGCACGGAACTGGACGTGGCCCGTGCGCGCGCGCAGTTGAACAACACGCTGGCGAACATCCCGCCGTTGGAGGCGGACATTGCCCGCGCCATCCATCGCCTGAGCGTGCTCGTGGGACAACAACCTACCGCCCTCGCCGCCGAACTCCAGCAACCGGAGCCGTTGCCCGCGTTGCCGCCGCTCGTCTTCATTGGCGATCCCGCCATGTTGCTGCGCCGCCGCTCCGACGTCCGCGCCGCCGAACGCCAGCTTGCCGCCGCCAGCGCGCGCATCGGCATCGCCACCGCCGACCTCTTCCCGCGCGTGACCTTCAATGGCCGCCTTGGGCTGGAAGCCTCCTCTTTTTCCGGCCTGACCAAGGGCGGCAGCGACACCTGGTCGTTCGGGCCGAGCATCACCTGGGCGGCGCTTGATTACGGGCACGTCCGCGCGCGCATGCAGGCGGCGGGCGCGCAGTCCGACGCCCAACTGGCCCGCTACGAACAGACCGTGCTGGGCGCGCTCGAAGAAACGGAAAACTCGCTCGTGGATTTTTCGCGCGAACAAACGCGGCGCGAATTTTTGCGCGAGTCCGAGAGCGCGAGCGAAATTGCCGCGACTCTTGCCCGGCAGCGCTACGAAAATGGCGCGACCGATTTTCTCACCGTCCTGGACGCCGAGCGAGTTTTATATGAAGCGCAGGACCAGCTCGCCCGAAGCAACACCCGCGCCGCCACCGCGCTGGTCGCGGTTTACAAATCCTTGGGCGGCGGCTGGGAAATTGAGCTTACGGAAAAACCGAAGAGTTGAGCGCGGGCGCATTTCCGTTTCTTGCATTGGTGCGCGGACTTCAGTCCGCTTAAAGCTGAATTAATCCAGACGGCCGGAACCTTTTGGCAGCCACCAACCGTCCGCCATTTAAGCATGTGTGCAAAATAAATGAGACAATTTGTCAGTGTTAACGCCCGCCCTCACCCCGGCCCTCTCCCCCAGGAGAGGGTGGGCGTTGCCGCGCGCGTGGAAGATTTGTTTGTCTTGGTTGCACTCACCGCTGCTGACAGGCGTATTTGCCAACTGTCGCATTTTTTTTGGCTACCTGCTGAAGCGGACTGAAGTCCACGCACCGGGACATTAGTTTGTCAGCGTACCGTTGGACTGCTCCAGTTCCAGCAACAGCCGTTTGCGCCAGACGCCGCCGCCGTAGCCGCTCAGCGTGCCATCCGATGCAATCACGCGATGGCACGGCACAAGGATGCACAGCCGGTTGGAGCCGTTGGCCTGCGCTACGGCACGCA
>JAQGPB010000115.1 GCA_028293265.1 Pedosphaera sp.
AAATCCTCCGCATCCGGGCGATCCGAGCCGCGCCGCCGCACAAACGCATAAATGGGATACCAATAATGCCGGCACAATTTTTCCAACGCCGCCGCCGACCGCGCCAGATCCCCTTCGCCCGCCTCCAGCACTACGCTCCAATGCGTCGTCGAGAATGCGCCCGTTTTACCCGAGGCCCCAAGGGATGTTTTTCCGGTCAACGGAATTTTTGCGGATTTGGCCATCGGTTTGCGCCACTTCACCGCGCCCGGCAAAAACTGTCAATCCAGAAGGGAAACGCTTGCCCACGCGCGGGTGGGGCGAGCGTCCCCGCGAGTCTTTCCCCTTCGCCATTGGGGCCCTTGGGGAGAGGGTGGGCCGCGTCAACCTCAAATGCATCGTAATGATTGGGGTGAACTCAAACCGGCGAGTCTTTGCTTTCATCTCCGATTCCAATCAGGCATAGTCCAATGCGAAAAACCGGCAGCTTGCGCAACCATGTTTGGAACCATTTTTGAGGAGGCAAAAAAACTGGGCCGGTCGCCCGCGCGGCTGCGCGAGGTGTTCCGTCCCCGGCGCTGGCGGCAGCTTTTCAGCATCCTCTTTTTCAATGCCCGCACCGGCAACCGTTGGAAATCCGCGCCGGACGCACAGCCGTTCAAGCAACGGGAATATTCGTCCTACGAACAATACCTCCGCCACCAGCAATCCAAGTTTCAATACCTCGACCTCGCCGATTACGATCTCAATTACCGGCGTCAGTTGAAAGAGCGCCTCGAAAACGTGCCGTTTATAAAAAAAGGCGGCAACGTCCTCTGTCTCGGCGCGCGCCAAGGGACTGAGGTCAAGGCGTTCCATGACCTGGGCTGCTTCGCCGTGGGCCTGGACTTGAATCCCGGCCCGGAAAATAAATTCGTGCTCCACGGAGATTTTCATCACGTCCAGTTCCCGGCCGGCTCCGTGGATGTGGTTTTCACCAACTCGTTGGATCACGCGTTCGATCCCGCGAAGCTGATCGGCGAAATCAAGCGCCTGCTCAAGCCGGATGGAATATTGATCATTGAAGCAATCCACGGCGAAGCACAGTCAACCGAACCCGATCATTACGCCAGTTTTTGGTGGCAGCACTTGGAAGATTTGATCGCATTGCTCACCCGGCACGGCTTCAATTCGCTGCGTCGCGTATCGTTCCGCGAACCATGGCCCGGCGATCAGATTTGTTTTGAATTGCAAAAACCGGGCGACGTCCGATAATCCCGGCGACTGAAGTTTCGAAGCAAAGGAGCATATGAACTTGGATTTCGAATCAAACGCGCAACGCAAAAACCCCGGCCTCGCCTTCACCCTGATCGAACTCCTCGTCGTCATTGCCATCATCGCAATTTTAGCCTCATTGCTGCTGCCAGTACTGGGCCGCGCGAAAAAAAGCGTCGCCCGCACCCAATGCGCCAACAATCTCAAACAACTAGCCCTCGCCATCAACATGTATGCCGACGACCACGGCGACCAGCTCCCCGGCCCGGCCTGGCAGGGATTTTATCCGGTCTATGATACCTCGCCCCTCCTGATGCCATACTACCTCGCGACCTATCTCGGCCTGCCCGCGCCCTCGTCAAATGTCGTCGGCGTAAAGCTGGCCGTCTGCCGCGCCTCGGTCAAAATCACCCACCAATCCCTCGACGGCCCGCTCACCACGACCCTCCGCCAGCCGGTCAGCTACATCGCCACCATCACCGTCACCAACGTGAAGGACGATGTCGTCTCGCGCCCGTTCGGCTATCCGTACAAGCACCTGCCGAACAGCACCACCGCCACCACCAACGAACCGCCCAAACGGCTCAAGGAAATTCGCAACCCCTCCACCTCATGGGCGTTGGAGGACACCGACCAGCTCAACGCCGTCAGCCTCGCGCAATACTATTCCTTCATCCCCGCCACCCCCGCGCACGACACCGTCCGCAACGAACTCTTCTTCGACTGGCACGTCGAACCGGTAAAGCCCTAATGGCCCGTAATATCGTAGAAGACGAGTCTCTAACTTCTTCATATTTGCGCGTATGAACCAGAGCCTCGTTACTCGTCTCCTGCAATCATTTGAACCTGAATGGATGAATTCGGGCGGCACAGGTTCACCACTTTTATTTCAATTCCTTCCGCAGCACTTTGCCTTTGCCTGCCAACGGAGATGACACGGGTTCTTCCTTCCCTTCCTCATCCTTGGTCGCCGCCAGCCAGCCGCAGAGTCCCAAGCCGAGCGCAATCGCCACCAGGCTGATATAAAGCGTCGTCTGCGGCAAAACAAACCGCAGCACAATATTGTGCTTGCCCGGTTCGAGATAAATGCCGCGCATGATGAAATCGCAGCGCAACAGCGGCGCGGGTTTGCCGTCCACCTCGACCTGCCACTGCGGATTGTAACGCTCGGTCAGCAGCAGCACCGATGGCGTTTTGACATCGGCGGCCAGTTCGATGCGTTTGGCCCGGTAATTCGGATTGATCTCCACGGTGCCGGGGTTTTGGTTGAGATTCGCAGGCAGCGGCGCGGGCAGATTGGTGTCGGACACCAACACAACCCGATGCGGATCGAATTCCGGGTTGGCCAGCAGTTTCAACGTCGCTTGGTCATTGGTGTTGATCTGCCAATTGGAAAAAAGCTGCGCGCGCGGCAGCGCACCCGTGAATTCCACCACCCCCAATTCGCCATTCGGGTCGGGCACCGCGGTGTAATCGGTGAGCGTCCCCATCTTTTTAGGATCATATTGTTCCTTGTACGCCAGATTGAACTGGGCCGGCTTCCCGTCAGGAAACTTGACGATGCGGAAGCGGTTCTTGCCCGGGTCCAGCCGCTGGTTGATGGCATTGACAAAGCCTTCGCCGCCATTGCCAATCAGGAAGCGGGTGTTGGTCAGTTCCCAGGTGCGGATCATGTTGAACGGGTTGCCCCAAGGCAGCGCCATGAGGAACATGTCCTTGTCCACCGTCACGCGCGGTTCCATCACCACTTTCAGTGCCTGGATGTTATAATACTGAAAAAGCTGCTGGTGCCATTCAATGTCATACAGGCTGCGGAAGAGAGACATCTGCTGGCTTTGAGAACTGAAGGGCGATATGTCCACGCGGTGTTCCCACGGTTTGTCCCGGAAGAGGTCCACAACGGGATTGCTGGCGTATTTGTAAGCCACGTTCCAGTAATGAATCCAATGTGTGTCCGAACATCCCAAATCCACCGCCAAAAATGCGCCCAGCAGCAGGCCGCCGGCTCTTGCGCGCGCTCCGGCAAACTGCCCGGTGAAAATCATCGCGAACAAGACGACGCTGACCGACAATGTCAAAATGAACCAGCCCACCGCCTGCAAACTATACCGGACGTCCTTCGGAGCAATGGTATGATCAATGCCAACTCGCTCCATGTATTTTTGGACCTCATCGCTTTTTGAAGCGTAAATCAACCAGCCCAAAAGTCCCAAACCAAGGACGCCGAGGCAGCCAAACAGGAATTTGCGTTCGAATGGCGCGGCTTTGGTCAAACCTTCCTTGAACTGCGCCCAAAATCCACCGGCGCGGTTCAGCGGATTTTGCATATAAGCCTGAACCATCCCATGCACGCCGTAAGCGAACAGGATCACCAGCACCCAATTGAAGACATGCATGAACTTGGTCGGATTCCTTATAACCGACGCATAAGGCAACGCGTACCATAATTGGAAAAACGGCGCATATTTGCCGAACGCCAGTGGAACGCAAATCACCGCGGCACCGGTCCAAAACCAGATCGCACGACGTTGCGGCAGCGTGAAAGGTGAATCTTTTTTGCGGAAAGATTGCAACACCGCCCACAACGCGATGATGACTGCCGGTATCCCCGCATAAAAACCAGTGCCCGAGAAGCGCCAGTTGCCCGGGTTCGCCAGCAAAACCTGCGCCTGTCCGCGCATCGCATCGGTCGCATTGGGATCATTAAGAACTTTGGTCGCCTCAGCGATGCCCGGGGCGGCCCCAATCGTGCCCCAATAGTTGTCGCCGTCCGGCGAATCCAGTCGGTAACCAAAGATGCCGGGAATGATGATTTGCAAGGCTTCGGCCTTGGGCAAACTCCATTGGGTCGCTTCGGCCCAGCGGTGTTGGCGAGTTTGATTGTCCTGCTTTGTTCCAACAATCCCCTTTAACTGCGTCCCCACCAGCATATTCAACGTATGTGTCGCAATGAAGGCCGCAAACCCCGCCACCAAGACGATGCGCACCAAACCGAACCCGAGCTTTTGTGACACGGGTCCTTCACTCAAAAACAGTGCGCGATATAAAATAAAAGCCGCGATGAACAAACTGAAGATTGCTCCGATATCGTATGCTTCCATTATGCCGATACCCACAGCCATGCCCGCCAGGATGACCCGGACCCATTGCCTTCGCGAGTCAGGGCCTGTCAGCAGGCCCAACGCCACATAGTTTGCCCCAAACCCGACAATCTGCGAAGCGACGCCCCAGCAGGAGGTCGAGAGAAAGTCCGAGTTAAGTCCTGCCACCAATCCGCCAAGAATACATGCCAGTGGCGCCAATTTGAACCGGCGAAAACAAAAGCAAGCGCAGATCCCCACGATGAACAGCGATGCCGGCTGCAATATCCTTCCATACATGTATGGCGTCGTGACGAGGCGCATTGCCGTCGTGATGGATGGCGAGGGGCTCAAGCCTTGGCTGCCGAGCCAGTTCAGGTCTTCCCAAACGCCGGTCAGGATTCTGGGCATCAGATTATGTTCCGCCACCGTCCCTCCGAGCGGACCGTCATTGGAGAAATGAACCTCAGCGGAGTCGAAACTCCGCCAAAAAAGCACCGAAAGAACCAACGCCAGAAACAGGACTGCCCAAAGTAACGGGCTCGATTGGGCCGCGGCTTTGAACGTCTTGGCTCCGCTGGAAGCAGGTCCCTTTGTTTCAGACTTCATGTCAGTTGCTTTTTCGACCCAATTTTGTAGAATCTTGGTGGATGATAAAATATCGGATGCTTGGTTGTTTACAACCGCTTTATTGCAAGACGGCCGCGCTGCGCATGCTGGGCGAACGCCTCAACCCATGCCGGATTTGCCTATGACCAAGCCACCCGTCGGGGTTGTCATCGTCAACCATAATCTGAAAGAATCCCTGAAGGAAACCCTCGAATCCTTCCGCAAAGTCAATTATCCCGGCCTCCAAATCGTCGTTTCGGACAACGCTTCCACCGACGGCGCACAGGAAATGGTCCGCACGCTCTTCCCGGAAGTCCACCTGCTGGCGCACAAGGAGGAACAGGGTTACGCCCGCGCCGCCAGCCTCGGCATGGATTATCTGGCCGACAAAACCAAATACATCTTCAGCACCACCAACGACGTCATCATTGACCCCGAGATGATCAATATGCTGGTGGATTACGCCGAAAAGGACCCAAAAGCGGGCGTGCTCGGGTCGAAGATTTACTTTTTCGACCGTCCCAACGTGATCTGGTCCGCCGGCGGGAGCATCAACCCGCTTCACGGGCACACCCGGCATTTTGGCTGGGAGCGCAAAGACCATCCACGTTACGGGCAGGTGCGCGAATGCGATTACGTCACCGGCTGCGGCTACCTCTTGCGCAGCGAAGGGCTGAAAAAAGTCGGCTATTTCAAGGAAGACTTGGTTTTTTATTCCGAGGACGCTGAGCTTTGCTATCGTTTCCGCGAAGCCGGTTACAAGGTGCTGTTCATTCCCGAAGCCAAAATGTGGCACAAGACTGGCACCACCCTCGCCAAAAACCGCCCGGTGCAACTCCATTACAGCACCCGCAACCAGCTTTATCTGCTGCAGCGCCATCGGGTCGGATATTACCCGATTTCGCTTTGGGTCCACATCCTGATCGTGTCACCATTCAAGATGCTTCTGTTCGCCCTAATCGGACGCTGGAAAAACTCCGTCGGCATCTACCGCGGCATCCGCGACTGGCAGCGGGGAAAATATGGTTGGATCAGATAAATTGGATTGGTAAAGTGCCGTTAAGAACCAAGTGAGCCTCTAATGAGGTCTGGTAAGAGGAGGCATGTAATCCTTGTGCCAATAGTACGTCCAGAGATTCTCCACTGGAGACAATTCCACATGTCCATCATAAAAACCCATGTCAATTCCACCCGGCAATCGTTGGGTGATATCCACGTTGCGGGGAGCGCTTTTGGCACTGCGGCCCCAATGCCTCGCAATCGTAATCCTGCTGATGGAGCCTGTTTGATTAGCGCCAAGAAAGAGTGCCCCATTGTAGAAGTCGGTGGCAGGCGGATCGGTTTCTTCGGGCCAAACGTCCACCCACATCGAATCCATGAATATAGGAGATTGGGATGGATGAGTTACATCTCCGGAAGTTTTGAACAAAAGTGGAGGTTCAGGATAACCGCCGATTACAGGCTTATTATCGTAAAACCAGCCATTAAAAGCATAACTCCCGTAAAACGTGTCCCAGCACCAAGCTGACGCACTGGTGCCTTGGGTGGTGGCCAGGGAAGCCGGCTGAATGACAGGCGCAGCCGGGCAGAATTGCACGTTGGTGGTGTGCGATTGGTAATAAATGAGCGCCTCAACCCACAATCCCTGATGCCCCCCTGCGTCGTAATTAAAGTAGTTGAGCATTTTCCCGGTATCTTCGAAATACATCGTCATCGCCAAGGTCAATTGCTTCATGTTGTTCACGCATTGAATGCGTTGCGCTTTCAACTTCGCGGCGGCCAGGGCCGGCAGAAGCAAACCTGCCAAAATAGCGATGATCGCAATGACTACGAGCAATTCGATCAAAGTGAAAGCTCGGTTTTTTATTACGGGCATAAAAAGGCGTCGTTTGAAATTCTTTTCTGGAGTTACCACTTCCTAATGCCTGAGTGTAGGGTGCCGACCCAATTATGGAAAGCAAAATCGGTGTGACATTCCATGGTTGATCCTTGAAATTCAACCGACCAAAATTCCGCTTGTGAGCCGATTGGGGCTCACTTCGCCTTCTTCATCCGCCCCAGGACGAACTGCCTCAACTCCGCCTGTTTTTGCTGCAGGAAGATAAAAAATTTTCCAAGGTGATAATAGAGTCGCAACCTCCGGATATAGGGAATCCGGAACAATTCCTTCAAGATCGCATCCAGATTGTGGTCTGTGATGTTGAGCTGCTTGAAGTATTGCCGCAGAAAGAGCGAATGCAGTATCACCCAATTGCCCACAAATTTCTCCACCTTCGGTTTTAACTCCGGCCAATCCGGGCGTTTTCCAAAACGTTTCTCGATGTAATCGTTGAAGCCTACCGCCGCCGTCTTGAGTTGATCGCATTCCTTGCGGCCGAAATTGAAATCATGGACCGTCTGGCAACCAAGCGCGCGGTTGATGATGACGCACCCTTCATCCGAACAAACGCTCACGATGTAGGCAAAATCGCCGAGGTACGGCGAACCATAATTAGGCAACCCGCCCACTTCCTGCGCGATCTCCCTTTTGACCATGCCCACCGACCACAAGGTGTACATGTCCAATTCGCCGTTGAAAAAAGCGTGCGGAAATTGCTCGCGGGTATAGGTGCGCACCGTATCCAGCCGCAGCGGCGCAAGGCATGAATTGGTACCCACCTTATGCAGCACCAGCTTCGCGATGACCGGGTTCATTTGTAGCACATCGCACCCTCCAAAATAAGCGCCATAGCCCGGATGCTTCCCGGAAATGTCCTTCAACGTTTCAAGCATGTCGGGATAAATCGGGTCGTCGTCTGTGATCATCACCACGAATTCCCCCTGTGCCTTCGCCAGACTGCGGTTGAAGCTGGCATTCATCCCCAGATCCTGTTCGTTGACGTAATGCCGGAACCGGCTGTCGTTGAGACTCGCCACCACCGGTCCGCCGCTGCCCGCAGTATCATTGTCGGAAACAATCACTTCAAAATCAGCAATGCTCTGCCGCTGGATTGAACGCAGCGTCTTGATCAAAAAATCTGGCCGCCGCCGCGTGGTCATGCAGAAGCTGACCCAAGGTGTGCTGGTGGTTTCCGTTTTCAACTGTTGCGCCGCAGGAATGCGCTCGGCCAGTGCGTGATGTTTTTGCTCAGCCCGCTTTCATTGAAGCCCCACGCGGGTTGTTCCAAAGTGAATTCCAGATGCTTGCGCGCAAAATCCTCCGCCGCCGCGGCGGGATTATCATCACGCCAGGCGGGCTTGCCAGCAGGAACGTCACCAAAAAATTTCATGCTTCCATCCGTCGCCACGATGTAAGAACCGGGCGTGACCAAATCATGGTAGGCGGCCAACTCCTCGGCGACGTGTCCCTTCGTGTGGTTCGAGTCCAAGATGACCAGCACTTTTTGGCCGGCCTTTACTTGGGCCTTGACGCTTGCGACCGTTTCCGGCGCAATCGAACTCCCTTCGATCAATTTGATCAAAGGCGCCAGTTCATGGCTCTCG
>JAQGPB010000248.1 GCA_028293265.1 Pedosphaera sp.
GCACGTTGTTGCCTTCGAGGCGCACCACGAGCGGCAATTTCAACCCGGTTTCGCGCACGGCGGCGACGATGCCGGTGGCGATGATGTTGCAATCCATGATGCCGCCGAAAATATTGACCAAAATTCCCTTCACGTTTGGGTCACTCAAAATGATGGAAAAGGCGGCCGTGACCTGCTCCTTGCTCGCCCCGCCGCCGACGTCGAGGAAATTGGCCGGGCTGCCGCCAAAATGCTGGATGATGTCCATGGTGGCCATCGCCAGGCCCGCGCCGTTGACGAGGCAGGCGATGTTGCCGTCCAGTTTGATGTAATTCAGGTTGAACTTGCTCGCCTCGATTTCCAGCGGCGCTTCCTCGGCGAGGTCGCGCATCTCCTGGATGTTTTTGTGGCGATAAAGCGCATTGTCATCGAGGCCGATCTTTGCATCCACGGCGGAGAGAGTCTCCTTGCCATCGGGACCTTCCACGATGCAAAGCGGGTTGATCTCGACCATGGCGGCGTCGCATTCCCACCAGGTTTTATAAACACCCAGCAACAACTTCGCGCCTTGGGAGATGAGATCGCCCCGCAACCCCAGCGCGATGGCAAGTTTGCGGCCCTGGTAGGGCATCATGCCGACGGCGGGGTCAATGGTTTCCTTGATGATTTTCTCCGGCGTATGCGCCGCAACTTCCTCGATGTCCACACCGCCTTCGGTACTGACCATCATCAATGGGCGTGAACTGGCGCGGTCCAGCAACACGGCGAGGTAAAGTTCCTTCTTGATGGCGGGCGCGCCGGCAACCAGCAGCTTGCTGACGAGCCGTCCGTCGGGACCGGTCTGTTTTGTGACCAGCACCTGGCCGAGCATGGCCTTGGCTTTTTCGTAAACGTCCGCCGCCGTCTTGCACAATTTGACGCCACCCTGAAAACCGCTCTTGAAAGTTCCCTTGCCGCGGCCGCCGGCGTGGATTTGCGATTTGACCACCACCAGTGTTTCACCCCTGGCAAAAAGTTTTTCAGCAATCGTCTTGGCGGCCTCGGGGGTGTCGCAGACTTCGCCGGCGGGGACGGCCACGCCGTATTGGGCGAGGAGTTGTTTGGCTTGGTATTCGTGAATGTTCATTAAGTAATTGCAGTTAGGTAAGTTAGTCTGTTCCGCAGGCCTCCAAGATTTTCCCTGAGGCGTCAGCATGTTCGTCGGGCAGAAACCGCGCGCCAGCAATGGAAGCATCCAAGACGCGCTTCATTGGAAACGGCGGCTTTCTTTCAGCAATTCAGCAACGGATGGCCCCCGGCGAACAGTTTTGCGTAATTTTTTCAACCGGACGCCGAGCGAACTTACTTTCATGCAATTACCCTAGCCAACCGGTTGGATGCGTCAAACCAAAAGCACCATCGCCACTTTTTACCGGTCAGAGAAAACCCATTCAATATTCACGACCCGCAACTCTTTCACAAATGAATCGGGCCAAAATGAGATAAGGACTGGACCGGCGACTTTGATTTGAATGGGGCGCCCTGTGCTGTCCTTTGTCTCGAAATCACCTTTCTGAAGCGGATCGGTTGCCAACGAGTCGAGCGCAGTCAGAAGTTGCTGGCGCTGACGGGCCCGCAATGCAAGCAGGAAATGGAGCGACGTTTCGTTAAGGGTGAACTGCCAACTTCCGTTCACAAACCCTCGGCCTTGAGCGTTTCGTGAAGGCGTTTGACCTGTTCAAGGGAGAATTTCCTACCGTCGTCAAATTCCTGGTTCAGCCGGGTCAGTTCGGATCGGTAAGCGGAATCATCTTTGCGGCCAAGGTGCTTTAGCAAGGCCGCGAGGTATGCCCGTTCCTCGGGGGTGCTTTGTTCAATGCCGTTTTTGATTTCCTCTACCGTCATGTTCAAACCTTAGCCGAAACGGAATTATTATTCAAGCAAGTTTGGCCCCGGTAAATCACCGTTTGCTAATCGGCACCACCTTGAGTCCCACCGGCCCGGTATAAACACTCTGGGGGCGGATGAGGCGGTTGTCCGCCAGTTGTTCGAGCACGTTCGCGGTCCAGCCGGCGACGCGTGAAATCGCAAAAAGCGGGGTGAAAAGATCCGTCGGGATGCCGAGCGAGAAATAAACCGTGGCGGAATAAAAATCCACATTGGCGTGGAGATTTTTCTTTTGGAGCATGATTTCGGCGATGCGCTCGCTCATCTGAATCCATTTGGGATCGCCCAGTTTCGCGCTCAATTCCTGCGCCATCCGTTTGAGATGCGGCGCGCGCGGGTCGAGAGTTTTGTAAACACGATGGCCGATGCCCATGATCTTCTTCTTTTGTTCCAGGCATTCGGCAATGTAGGCATCCACCTTGTCGAGTGAACCGATTTCCTGGAGCATCTTGATGACGCCTTCGTTGGCGCCGCCGTGCAACGGGCCTTTCAGGGTGCCGATGGCCGTCGTAACGGCTGAATACATGTCGCTGAGCGTGGCGATGGTCACGCGGGCGCTGAAAGTCGAGGCGTTCATGCCATGGTCAGCGTGGAGCACGTAACAGAGATCGAGCGTCTTTTCCTTTTCCGCCGAAGGTTTTTCGCCGTCAATGAGGTAAAGAAAATTGGCCGCCTCCCCCAGCGAAGGATCCGGTTCCAACAACGATTTGCCCTGGCGCGCGCGATGAAAATACGCCGTTGCAATCGGAAGCCGCGCAATCAGCCGCAGCGCTTTTTGCCGTTGCGCATCCATCGAATCATCGTCGCAAGCCGGGTCAAAACAGCCCAAGGCGGAAACCGCCGTGCGGATGGCATGCATCGGCGGCGTGTCTTTGGGCAAAGTCTTGATGATCTTGACCACTCCGGCGGGCAGTTCCCGCGCCGCAGCCAGGCGTTCCTTGAGTTCGTGCAATTCCTTGCGATTTGGCAGGTGATTGTGGTGCAGCAGATAGATGACCTCTTCAAAACTCACCTTGCCGGCGAGTTCATCAATGTCATAGCCGCAATAAATCAATTTCCCCGCCTCGCCCTGGACATCGCTCAACCGTGTGCTGGCAGCTACGACGCCTTCAAGGCCTTTTGCCGGGGAGGAAGAAAGTGGGGTCGTCATGCGTCAGTAAAACTTATATTTCAAATTTTAAAATCACCGAATTACCCTGAAAATCAAGGGGTCAATCTAGGTAACGAGTGGAGGCGCGTCAACGGTTTTCAAGGAAAGATTTGGTGCTTGGAATTTCCTTGGGTATGGGTGTTTGGGAAATTACGTCACCTTCACCCCATTCATTTCCAATCCTTGAGGATTTCCACAATCGGCGGCCAGTCGGCGGCGTTGGTGATTTTTGCCTTGCCCCAGGTGGTGCAGAGATAGCCGATGAGCCGCAGGTCGTTCTGACGACGGGAGAACGCGCTGAAGGTCTGGCTGTTCGTGAGGGGCTGCCAGCCGGAGGGCCAGACGCGAAAGCCTTTTTCCAACAGCAACGGCACCGACGCGTAATTTTTCTGCTTCTCGTAATGCCAGTCGCAAATGATGATGTCCTTGGGAATGAGATTGATGGCGGGCGGCGTCCGGTTCGTGGCGGCTTCCCATTCGGAGTAGCCGAGCGTCTTGGCGTCCAGCAACCGGTCGCCCCACATCAGCATCTCGATTTTACGGTCGCCGACAATGTGCTGGTGAAAATCATTCACGGCCTTGGCAAACAACTTTGCCGGATCGCCGCCCCGGCAGCGCGGACAATATTCGGACGCCATGATGAACACCTCGTCCATGCCGACGTGAAAAGCGTCGGCCTCGAAGGCGTCAATCATTTCGTCCACCAGGGCGAACACGACCTTGTTGACTTCAGGATTTTGCGGGCACCAACTGCGGCAGTAGATTTTTTTGTTGTCGGGAAACTGGCCCGGCGTTTCATC
>JAQGPB010000274.1 GCA_028293265.1 Pedosphaera sp.
ACCAGGCAGAGCGTCCGGGCATCGTTCACGCCTACGACGCGCAGAATGTTTCCAACGAGTTGTGGAACTCGGAGCAATTCAGCGCGCGCGATTCCATCGGATTATACGCCAAGTTTGTTCCGCCCACCGTGGCGAACGGCAAGGTTTACATGGCGACATTTTCGGGCGGCTTGAATGTGTATGGATTGCTGCCAGCCGGACGGCCTCTCGTCTATCAATCTCCGCAAACCACGACGAGATACACCGGCGACACCGTCTCGCTGGCCGTCGCGGCTGGGGGCGGCGCGCCGCTTGCCTTCCAATGGAAGTTCAATGGCTCAACCCCAATCCTGGGCGCGACCAACGCCAGCTATGCCATCACGAATCTGCAATTCGCGCATGCGGGCACGTACACTTGCGTCATCAGCAACAGTTCCGGCATCACCAATACCACCGCCGCAATCCTGAACGTCCTTACCGCGCCGACCATCAGCTATTCGCAGACGGTGATGGCCGATGCGCCGGTGGGCTATTGGCGTCTGGATGAGACCAACGACACGGTGGCGCATGATTCTGTGGGCGGGCACGACGGCCAGTATAACAGCGTCAACCTCGGCCAGGCGGGATACAACGCGAACGACCCGGACACCGCGGCGGAATTTGGCACGCTGGCGAATCCGGACAGCTACGTCGGCAACATCGGGGGCATTGACTTCAGCACCTTTACGAACAAGTCGGCCTTCTCGGTGGAAGCCTGGGTCAATGCGGAAGGATTCGCGGTGACCGGCAGCGCGGGCATTGTCAGTTGCGGTTACGGCGGCGGGGGCGAACAGTTCAATCTGGATTGCGGTAGCGGCGGCGGTTCGTTCCGGTTCTCCGTGCGCGATGCGAAAAACGCGGCCCATAACGCCAATGGCAACATCGCGCCGGGCAATGCGTGGCAGCATGTCGTGGGCGTGTGCGATGAACCCAACGGCGCGGTCCGCCTCTATGTGAACGGCGTGTTGAACGCGACGACTACGATCTCGGGCGGCATCCAGATGGGGACGAGTCCGATCAGCATCGGTTCGCGCGAATCGGGATTCAACTCGACCTATGACCTTAATTTTCTGGGGCTGATTGACGAGGTGGCCATTTACAATTACGCGCTCAGCGCCGCCCAGGTGCAGAACCATTTCCTCGCGGCGAACAATCCCGTCGTGACTCTCTATATGAATCCGTCCGGCACGAACACAGTCCTCACCTGGTCGCCGGGCACGCTGGAATCTTCCACCAAGGCCACCGGCCCTTACGCCAACGTCATCGGCGCGACTTCGCCCTACACCGTGCCCACCTCCGCCACGGCGCAATTCTACCGGCTAAAAGTCAAATAAACGAAGTTGGTCAGTGGTCCGTAGTCAGCAGTCAGTTGTAAGAGGCAAGTCGCAGTTTTTGTACTTTCTCTGGAAGCAAAGAACCTATCCCGGTAGGTGACGAGTCTCTAATATTTCCCCTCCCAGCAGCCAAGTTAGAGCCTCCTCACGTCGGCTCCTATCGAGAAAGGCTCAACGCACTCCGGCATCCATAAGCAGGCCGGTAATATTGCGACAGACCATTCACGGGCACTTCCCCGCTACTGACCACGGACGACTGACTGCTGACCATTTACTCGTAAGTCTTCTCCAACTGCTTGACGCGCGAATAAACCGGCGAGGTCTGTGGTATGCGCCCCTTGACGTCGGCAAATATTTTTTTTGCCTCGGCCGGGTCATCGCGGGCGATGAGCACGACATAATCCAGTTCGATCCAGGCGCGGCGCGGGTCTTGGATTTTTGGGCCATAGGCCTTCAGCCAGTCGTGCAGGCCAACTGCGCCGCGCGTCTTGGCGATGTCGTAAGATCGCAGCAAATTGTCCGGCAGGCCGGGCAATGAGTCCGGGCTGAACTGTTTGGCCGCCAGCGCCTCTTTCTCCTTCAAGTCGCGGTCGCTGTCATACTTGGACCAAAGCTCAAACAATTCGTAGCCGCCAAAAATCACCAGGACGATGATCAGGACACCGATTAATTTTGTCATGTTTCCTCCACGCGTTCGATGCGCGCCCCGAGCTGGCGCAATTTTCCATCAATGTTTTCATAGCCCCGGTCGAGGTGATACACCCGGTTGACCTGGGTCGTTCCCTGCGCCGAGAGCCCGGCAATCACCAGCGCCGCCGATGCCCGCAAATCGCTCGCCATCACCGGCGCGCCGCTCAACGGCTTGCCGCCCTTCACAATCGCGCTCGGCCCCTCAATCTCAATGTCCGCGCCCAGGCGCGCCAGTTCGCTGACGTGCATGAAGCGCGATTCAAAAATGCGTTCCGTGATGATGCTGATGCCCGGCGTCAACGCCATCAGCACCATCATCTGCGCCTGCGCGTCGGTCGGAAAACCGGAGTAGGGCAGGGTGGTGATGTCCACTGGTTTCAAACGTCCATTGCGTTTCACCGTCAAGGCCGTGCCGCGCCGTTCGATCTTCACGCCCGCGTCGCGCATCTTGTCGAGGATGGCATGCATGTGGTCGGGCCGCGTGCCAAGCAGCGTCACTTCGCCGTTGGTCGCCGCCGCCGCGAGCGCGTAAGTCGCCGCTTCGATGCGGTCGGGAATCACTTCATGTTCCGCGCCATGCAAGGTCTTGACCCCGGTGATGGTGATGGTGGGACTGCCCGCGCCAGTAATTTTCGCGCCCATGGCATTGAGAAAATTTGCCAGGTCAACCACCTCGGGTTCGCAGGCGGCGCTCTCGATGATCGTCACGCCATCCGCCAGCGTCGCCGCCATCATGACATTGGCCGTGCCCAAAACGGTTGAACCTGCGCGACCGCCGAGAAATAGTTCGTTGCCCACCAGACGTTTCGCGCTGGCGTGAATATAACCGCCTTCCACCTTGATTTTCGCTCCGAGCGCTTCAAAGCCTTTCAAATGCAGATTGATCGGCCGCGCGCCGATGATGCACCCGCCGGGCAGCGACACCGTGGCCTTTCGCAACCGGCCCAGCAGCGGCCCCATGATGCAGACGGAGCCGCGCATCTTGCGGATGAGATCGTAATCTCCGATGCCTTTGATTTTGTGCGCATGGATTTTCACCATGTCGCCGTCAAAATGCACCTGGGCGCCGAGCGACTGCAAAATCTGGCCCATGAATTTCACGTCGCTCAAATTCGGGACGCGGCGGATGACGCACGGCTCGTTGGTGAGCAGCGTCGCCGCCAGGATCGGGAGCACTGCGTTCTTGGCGCCGCTGATGGTGACTTCACCGTGCAACGGCACGCCGCCTTTGATCAATAAGCTGTCCATGCGATAAATTTTTTTTGAGTCTCAACGAGTCACTGGCGCGCGACCAGATTTCTCTGGCGGCCATTGTAATCAGGTTTCACCGCTTCGACAACCCACTTTTGTTCCGTGAAAAGATTTTGCACCGCCGCCGCCTGCCCGTCGCCCAATTCCAGCATGATGCGCCCGCCGGGTTTCAAAAAAGCACCGGCTTCCCGCGCCAGGCGACGGTAAAAAGCCAGCCCGTCCGCGCCGCCATCCAGCGCGAGCCGGGGATCATGATCGCGCACCTCCGGTTCCAGCGTGGCAATCTCCCCGCTCGGTATATACGGCGGATTGGATACAATCAAATCAAACCGCTCCCCAGGCGCCAAAGCCGCAAAGCCATCCCCCTCGACGAATCGAATCCGCGACTCGACCTTGTGCCGCGCCGCATTTTCCCTCGCCACCGCCAGCGCCTCGGCCGAAACATCCACCGCCACAATCTGCGCCGCCGGAGACTTCACGGCCAGCGCAATCGCCAGGCACCCGCTCCCCGTCCCGAAATCCAGCGCCTTTATATTGCCAGCGTTCGCAGTCTCGACGTCACCCGCTCCCCCTTCCGGCACTTGGATGTTCGATGTTCGATGTTCGATGTTCGATGTTTTGTTTCCCAATTCCGCATTTAAAAATGCCCACCCCATTTCCGCCAGCAGCTCCGTTTCCGGCCTTGGCACCAGCACGTGAGCGTTCACGGTGATTTCCAATCCCCAAAACGAAGTCGAGCCGACGATTTGCTGCAACGGCTCGCGTTGGCCGCGCCGCGTCACCATTGCCCGCAGCTCGTCCAGGTCCTTCGGGGTAAGTTCGCGGGCGAAATTCAGGTACAAATCCATCCGCCGCATTTGCAGCAGATGCGCCAGCAAAAGTTCCACCTGCAGGCGGGGCGACTCGACCTCTTTCTTGGCCAAAAACGCCGCGCTGCGTTGAATCACTTCCAGTACAGTCACTTCAATACCATAGGTTCAAAGCCCCGGCTGCAAAGTCCAAAATGCAGGCGC
>JAQGPB010000287.1 GCA_028293265.1 Pedosphaera sp.
ATTCAGGTCAGCATTATCGAGAAGCAAAAGCAGATTGAACTGCAGCAGCAGGAAATCCAGCGCAAGCAGCGCGAACTGGAGGCGATGGTGCAGAAACCCGCCGATGCCGAGCGCTATCGCGTGGAAACATTGGCGAACGCCAAAAAATTCCAGTTGGAGACGGAAGCCGCCGGCGCTGCTGCAGCCACCAAAGCGACCGGTTTTGCAAACTACGACGTAGCCAAGGCGACGGGTATCGCCGAAGCGGAAGAGAACAAGGCGCGCGGTTTGGCCGAAGCCGCGATCATCGAGGCGCAAGGTTCCGCGACCGCCGAAGCGATGAAACTTAAGGCCGAGTCGTTCAAGTTATACAATCAAGCAGCAGTCATAGAAATGCTGGTGCGCATCATGCCGGAACTGGCTGGCAAAATCAGCGAACCGCTGTCCAAGATGGAGAAAATGGTGATCATCAACAGCGGCAACGGGCCCGGCGGCGGCGCAAGCAAGTTGACGGGCGATGTGACGCAGATTATCAGTCAATTACCGCCCGTGATCGAGAGTTTGACGGGGATTAAGTTTGAGAAACTGCTGGAACAGGTTCCGGCGCTCAAAAGCGCCATGGAGCGTAACAGCCCGGGTGACAAAATAACCTAAAGGAAAGGGACAACTATGTTTTTCGGAATATGGGGACTAGTGGCGTTGGTAGTGTTTATCTTTTGGATCTGGATGCTGGTTGATTGCATCAGGAACGACCGGCTGGATTCGAATCAAAGGATAATCTGGGCGCTGGTGATTTTCTTCCTTTATGGCTTGGGCGCATTGATTTACTTTTTGGCTGGACGTAACAGAGGGTCGGTTTGACGGGAAACTATCAACAAAAGGATAATTATGTTGGCAGCATTTTTTGGTGGTTGGGAAATTTTAGCCATACCAGCAATATTGTTTGTGGTTTTGCTGGCCGTGTTGAGCTGTGTCTTTTGGATTCTGATGCTGGTTTCGGCGATTCAGAACAAAGGACTGACTGATGGAGAGAAAACGGGCTGGGTTCTGGCCATTGTTTTCTTTCATTTCATCGGCTCATTGCTGTATCTGTGCATCGGGTATCCAAAAAGAAACGGGCCGCCGCCGTTATCCTCATCAGTAACACGCGCCTAGCACGGCCCGGCTGATTTTGATGAATGTGAACGCCATCCAACTCTATGTGAGAAAACAGAAGAACAGCGGCAGCCTGCAGCAGGCGCTGATTGGATTGGTGGCGCTGTTGGCAGGACTGCTGGTTGTGTTTCTTACATTTTGGTTTACGTACGCGATCATTTGGTTTGGCATGGGCGGTGTTTCGGCGGTCTCCCAATTGCTGGCGGGAAGGGGCCTTCATCTCAGCCATGAAACGCGCCTTTGGTGCAGCGGGGTTTTTGTGGTGCTGCTGTTTGTTCAACATTTTCGGACCAGTCCTTGGCATTGGGGCGATTATCCGCGTGGAGATTACAGCGGAAGCCTCCCCAGCTCAGGCACAATGGGAGGGTTGGTGGTTATGCTCGCTCATCCGGGCGCCTCGGCGAACATGGTGGCGGACATTTTGTTGAGCGGCCCCAGGCTTGTGACGGGAGCCTGGAGTTTTTTCTTGAAGGCAAGGCAATTGCGCGGATTGGACGAAGCCGGTTGCGCGGCCTTGTTGACCTTCCTTGCAGGGGAGGCAAATGCGGTGCCTTATGAAGACCTGGAGCGGGCAGGGTGGAAAGCATGGATTGGACAGTTGCGCTGTTTTGAGGGCATCCGCTTTCTGCAAAAGGGCTTGTTGATGTCGTCGGAATTACGGAAAGAACTTTCAACCGTCGAAACCGCTTGAATGATGGATTTATTACAACATGCGTTTATTTGAAGCCATCGTGGATGCGAATCACCGGGCGCTCGCGGGGGATGCCGCGGCGGGACTGCACCCGACTGAGTTTGCGGATTCGCTGCCGGTGGCGGCGCTCACCTGCATTGACGCGCGGCTGAACCCGCTGTTTCCCGAGGTGCTCGGTTTGCCCAAGGAAAGTTTCATCTGGCTGCGCAATGCCGGCAACATCATCACCGGCCCCCTCAGCAGCACGATGCGTTCGCTCGCCCTTGCCTGCGCCATCAAGGGCGGGAAGGAAATCGCCATCATCGGCCATAGTGATTGCCTGGTCTGCAAGACTTCGACGTCACTTTTGACCGATGCTTTTAGCGCGCTGGGAGTGGACCGCGCCGGGTTGCCGCCGAATTTGACGGAGTTTTTCGGGTTGTTCGCCAGCGAGCGGCAAAATGTGCTGAAAGCGGTCGAATATGTCCGCCACAGTCCCATCATCGGCCCAAAGATTCCCGTGCACGGCCTGCTGGTGGACGTTCAAACCGGCAAGCTCGAATGGGTGTCGAATGGCTATCAGACGCTGGGCACGGTGGCATCCTTGGAGGCGCAAGGATTGAAGATGGTGGACGCATCGCTGGACGCCTTGAAATCTTTGCCGGCGTTTAATATTGGCGAAATGAAATTTCCCGAGACAAAAATCGGCGAGGCTGTGGCCGGAGCCAAGGATTGGCTCGCGCAGGAAATTGGTCAACCGTCCTGGCCCGCACCGGAGGCTCCAAAGCCAACTGCACCGCCGCCAGTCCCGCCAGCACAGCCCCCGGCCCGGCCCGTGCCGCCGGTGGTCAAACGGATTCCCGTGCCGCCGCCGATTCGGCCCAAATTTGTTCCTCCCAAGGGAGGGAAGTTTTGACCGATTCTGCGCCCGATGCGAACTCAGTTTTACCCTTAAATTCAACCACCAAACTCCGAACCTGACATGACTCCCGAAGCGCCACCGCAAATTCCCAAGAAAGGCCATGGCTGTTTTTTCTACGGCTGCATCACTTCGCTGGTGTTGCTTTTGTTGGTTATCCTGGGTGGTTATCTGGCGGTACATTTCACCATCAAGCGCGTGCAAGCCATGGTTGCTGAATACACCGACACCAGCCCGGTTGCCCTGCCCAAGGTTGAAATGTCGGCGGATGAAGTGAAAAAATTGAAAGCCCGTGTCGCAGCCTTTTCCCAGGCGGTTGAAGCGCACTCCAACGCGGTGCCGCTGGTGTTGACGGGACCGGAACTGAATGCGTTGCTGGCCGGCAATCCGGACGCGAAAGAATTCAGGGACGCGGTTTATGTGTCGCTGGAAGGCGAGGCCATCAAGGGGCAGGTGAGCCTGCCATTGGATGCGTTGGACAATGTTCCTGGGATCCACATGTTCCATTTGAAAGGGCGCTACCTCAATGGGGCAGCCGTTTTCAACGCTGGCATCACCAACGACACTTTGAGCGTGCATATCAAATCTTTGGAGGCGAAAGGCAAGCCTTTGCCGGCGGAATTTCTCTCCTTCTTTAAGCAGCAAAACTTGGCCGAGGGCGCCAACCAAGGCACGAATGCGGCGATTTTTGAACGCTATGAAAGCATTCAGGTGAAGGACAGCACTTTGATCATCACGCCGAAAAAGGATTGATGAACGTGCATGCGGCAAGAAAACTGCGCTTGGTTGGGACAGCCTGGATCAGCCTGATTTGCTGGTTGGTGACATTTTCGTTGCCGGCGGCAGACAAGTTGATTGGCACGACGCCGCCGGAATGGCAGGCGACCAATTGGATGAATTCGTCCGCGCTCAAGCTGGCTGATTTGCGCGGGAAAGTCGTGCTGGTCCGGTGGTGGACGGCGCCGGAATGTCCTTTTTGCCGGGCAACGGCCCCGGCGTTGAATGAATTTTACGGGCAATATCATGCGCAGGGATTGGAGGTCCTGGGTTTCTACCATCACAAATCGGACGAACCGTTGAACGTGGACGCGGTAAAAAAATACGCGACGGATTTTGGATTCAAGTTTCCGGTGGCGATTGATCCCGGATGGAAAACGCTGCATCAATGGTGGCTGGACAAGGAGAAGCGGAATTTTACGAGCGTGAGTTTCCTGATTGATAAGCATGGGGTGATCCGGCACATCCATCCCGGCGGGGAGTATGTGAAGGGGGACAAGGATTATGCGGAGATGAAGGCGCGGATTGAGGAGTTGTTGGTTGAGAAGTAGGGACGTGGCGTGTTGCGTGTAGAGGAGGAATTTGGTGGGCGCGAGCTATGGGGTC
>JAQGPB010000329.1 GCA_028293265.1 Pedosphaera sp.
CGACATTTTCCACGCGCGCCTCGATTTCCGGCCGGCCTTCCAGGTCCACCCGCCGAAAACGAATGCCCGCACCCGGCTCGGCCGGAAGGAACGTCATGTTCACCCGGTTGCCGCTATGCAAGCCGATGCCGGAGAAATTGGCGGGGCGATTGATCGTCTGCTGTTGTAACACGCCGTGCATTAAACAAATCGCGGCTCTGCTTGGCAAGCGGGGATATTGCTACTGGCGGGACAAGAACATCCGAATCTCGCATCTTATTTACCCACACCAGTTACATCCATCGTTCCGGTGGAAGGCCAAAATCTTTCTCGCAAAGGCGCGGAGGTTCGGATACGTTTAACGGCATGAACAGTGTTCTGTAAATTGAGCAGGCGCTCCGGCAATTGCCTCCGCAGCAGCGGTTGGAAATCGCCCACCGGGTGTTGGAAGATCTGCAGGAGGGCGCTCTCGACCACGCCGAAGGCAACAACGGCAAGCAGACTCCGTCATTGCCTGATTATTCCGCCCGCCGCCGTCGAATTTTAGGGAGCAAGGTTCTGCCGAACATGGTGCTGGCTGCCCGCGCAGAAGAACCTTGGTGAAAACTTACGCTGACACCAGTTTTCTATTTTCGCTTTACGCAGCCGACACAAATTCGATCAGAGCCGATGCGTGGCGTCAGGCTAATCCCGCACCATTGCCCTTCACCGTCTTCCACCGGGTCGAGTTGCGCAACGCGCTGAGTTTGGCATTGTTCCAGAAGCGGCTCACCATCCCGGAGGTTCAAGCCGTCTGGCAGGAAGTAGAAAATGATTGTGCCGCCGGCTTATTGGTGGCGCGAGGCGGTTTGTGGCACCGGGTGCTGGTTGAGGCTGAAGCGTCTGCGCTTAACCATACTCCCATCGTCGGCTGCCGCACATTGGACGTTTTGCATGTCGCCACCGCCAAGCTTATCGGCACAATGGAATTCTGCACCTTTGACACCCGCCAATCTGGTTTGGCCGGACGAGCAGGACTGACTCCCGTCTCTCCATAGCTCGTTCAGATAACACCTTCAACATGGGAGCGATTTTTTAGTTTCAGTTTTCCTTTCACCGCCGCCCATCGTACCAAGTATGGCACTGCTCCCGGCTCCGCAAGGTGCGGCCACCGCCGATGACCGTCCGTAACAAAAACAAAAAATGCTCGCGCCCGGTGTAGAGGTGCATCTTGCGCGCCGAGGTCACCAGTGGATGGCGATGCAGAATTGTCGCGCGTTTTCCCTGGTCGCGCGCCACCCGTTTCAACCTTTTGCTCAAATCAATTTCCTCGCTCGCGAACAGGCGGTTGTCGAAGCCGCCAATCTGGCGAAACGCCGCCGTCTCGCAAAAGATGAACGAGCCCGCCGCATATTTTCCCACGCGGCTGATGAAATTCCAAAGTCCAACGGCGACGTTCGCCAGGGGATGGGGTTGGTCCAGTTTCACCGTGCAACCGCCATAAAGAAATTTTCCTGATTGCATCGCGTCCGCCGTTTCAGCAAACAGTTCCCGGCTCGGATGCGAATCGGCATCCACAAACACCAGCCAATCGCCGGCTGCCGCCTCCGCGCCTTTGTTGCGCGCGCGCGCAATCTGGTTCAACGGCTCGAAGACCACCAGCGCACCGGCCGCCCGCGCCAGTTCCGGCGTGCGGTCCGTGGAATTATTGTCGCAAACAATCAGTTCGCTTTCCCAGCCCCGTTCGTCAAATGCGCCCATCGCCTGCCGGATCGAGGCCAGGCTCGCCGCCAGCAATTTTTCCTCATTGAACGCGGGAACAACGATTGAGATTTTCATTCCCATTTCCGCATCGCGGCATCAGGCGGGTGCTTCATTTGCCGGGAATATGCCGGGGATCCTGCCGGATTGCAAAATGCAAAACTTCAATTGTGATTACGGGCAAATCGACAGTCAGGCACACGATTTGCGCTACTGGAGCTTTAAGGCTATTTTTATGAAGGGGTCGGAGGAACGGATTTGCTGGTTACCGGAACCTGTCTGCATCACCCGACAACATAATTTGGAGACCTATTATGGCTGATACCATTGCTGCCTCAGGACGCCGAGGCTGGCCCCGCATCGTGGGTTGGATTCTGCTGGCGCTTGCCCTGCTGTTGATCATTTTATATTTCGTGGTGAGCAGTACCGCTTTCTTCAAGGGCGTCATCCTGCCCCGCGTCAGCAAATCTCTGAATGCCAGGGTGACCGTCGCCGATGCTTCCATCCATCCATTTTCGCGAGTGATGTTGCGCCACCTCAAGGTTCAGACCACCGGCCCCGATCCATTGTTCGCCGCCGAAGAAGTGCGTGTCGCCTATAGTTTGGGCGACATTTTGCGCGGCAATTATCACGTCCGGGAAATGACTGCCGTTTCGCCGGTAATTGAAATTGTCACCAATCCCGACGGCACCTCCAACCTTGATCCCATCACCAAAAAAAAGGGACAGGCAAACGCGCCGTCGCGCGCAAAACCGGCCCAGCCTTCAAAAACCGCCGCGCCCGAAAAAATTGACCTCGCCCAGCTCACCCTCACCAACGCCACCGTCCGGTTGATCA
>JAQGPB010000356.1 GCA_028293265.1 Pedosphaera sp.
CGATGTTCGATGTTTCGGAGAATCTTTTAAATGAATTGCTCATCATCGCAGTTGTCGGAGCGCGCCCGGCCTCGGGCCCAGCAATCATCTTCGGCCCGGCTTTTTTTGAACCAGTCTGCCGTTCCGCCCCCTTGCATATCGCTGCGCCCGGGGACGGGCGCGCTCCGACGAGCTGCACCTTCATTGGTTTACAGTGTTGCGGGGATTTGGGAACTGTGCGTTTGGCGGCACACCCCGTCCTTTTGATTGCAGAGTTCCACCGCAATCTGAATACTCACTCTGGCGCATGAAATCCAAACGCTGGTTGCTATCGGTCGCCGGGGCTGGGGCATTGTTCGGCATGACTCTGTCCTGCCTGGGCCAGCATGGCTCGAATTGGCGCGTTTACCGGGCCGCCGACGGCCTGCCTGACACCCAGATCGCGGCCATCACCGTGGGGCCGCATGGCCATCTTTGGGTGCGCCATCCCTACAAGGAATGGGTCGGCTGGCTGGACGGTTACGAGGTCAAGGCCATCCCTGGGCCGGGTTTGGGGACCAGCCGGATTTACGAAAGCGCCGCCGGGCAGATTTGGACCTGCAGCATCGAGGGGTTGCAACGTTACCAGGACCCGGAGAATGGCTGGATCCATTATTCGATGCCCGAGGTGGCTGACGAATATCGCACCAACAGCCTCAATTTTTATCGCACCGGCGTTCCCCTTTGTCCGCTCAAGCAAAATCATCTGCTCCTGCTGCTCCCCGACCGGTTGATCGAGTGCGACGTCGAGAATCCAACCCGCCCGCTGACCACCTTGCTGCGCGCCGCCAATCAAACCGGTCTCCAAAAATTCTTCGGACTGGCAACGGCCCGCGATGGCGGCCTCTGGATCACCGGCGCAAAGGGTCTCACCAAAGTGCCCGGCCCGGTCCGCAATTTGAAGCCGGACACCATTTGGGAGGAGCATCTGCCGCCCGAGGCAAAGCAATTGCGAAATCTGCGCGAGCCGATTGAAGACGAGGAAGGCGGCGTCACTTGCCTGGCTGAAGCTCCGGACGGCAGCCGCCAATTCATTGCGCATTTTGACGGACAGCAATGGACGGCGCAATCCACTTTCAGCGAAAAGATCACCCAAGGCTGGCGCAGTCCCGATAAAATCTGCTGGGCTACGACGCCGGCTTCACTGCTCGAAATTAAGGCCGGGGCCGCGCAGTTCGTGACGAATGAAACCATTCCCGCGCGCCGCTTTTTGGATGTGGCGGTCGAGACCAACGGGATTTTCTGGCTGGCGACCTCGGATGGGTTGTTTCGCTACGCGCCTCTGTGCTGGCGGATTCCCGCCAATGCGCCGGGTCTCGATTCTTCTGTCTCCTGTCTGACCGAAGACCGCGAGGACCGCATCTGGGCCGCCACCGCCGGCGGGCTGCAACTTTTTCAGAATGAGCATTGGACGAATTTTGCGTTTCCGCCGGAGTTGGGCGGCGATGCCCGGGAGAATCGCGCCTTGTTCGCGCTGACCAACGGCACGGTCGTGATGGAAGCGGATGGGCGGTTGCTGCAATTCGATCCCAGAACAAGCCGCTTTAATTACGTCAGCGACCCGCAGGCGGCTCAACTCAAGCCGCTCGGACTGCTCAAAGGTGGAACGCTTTGCGTGCAGGCGATCAGTTCCGATTCATCGGGTGGCCGCGTTGCCCGCCTGGAGGTTTTCGATGGCGCGACATTCACCGGCTTTCCCCTGCCCCAACCCGACCTCGGTTCCAGCAATGAACCGCACCTTTTCCTCGCCTCCCAGAATGGCAATCTTTGGCTGGCTGGCACCAAGGGCATCTCCTGGTATCATGACAAAAAATGGCAAGCCTTCACCCCTGCAACCCAACCGGCTTCGGCCGGACTGGCCTGCATGGCGGAAATCAGCGACGGCAAAATCTGGTGCGGCATCGAGGACAAAATCTGGGAGTTCGATGGCAAGACTTGGAACTTGATTCGCGCCGGGTTCGACCGGGTGAACGCCCTGACCAAGACCGCCGATGGCAGCATTTGGGTCGCCTCCGACAACGGCCTGCACCGCTTTTTGCACGGAACCTGGACGGCCAACGGCGCCGAAGAGGGCTTGCCGCCGGGCGCCGCCGTCCGCGCAGTTTATGAAGACCGGCACGGGCATCTTTGGGCCGCCACCGCGCGCGGCCTCTGTCTCTATCATCAGGACGCCGACCTTGATCCGCCGCAAACCTTTGTCCAAAATCTGCCCGAGCGCAACAACACCGTCCCGGAAGGCGCGTTTGTAAACATCTCCTTCGGCGCGCAGGACAAATGGAAATACACCGCCGAGGACCGGCTGGTTTATTCCTACCGGTTGGACGGCCAGGATTGGTCTCCCTTTCAAGAGCAGCGCAATGCCTCGTTCCTCGATCTGCCCGCGGGCAAACATTCCTTCTTTGTCCGCAGCATGGACCGCAATTGGAACGTGGACCCCAAACCGGCCGTGCTTGAATTCGCCATCGCCGCGCCTTGGTACCGGGAAACGCGGCTCATGCTGATTTCCTCGGCCGGTCTGGCCGCCGCGCTCTTCTTCGCCGGACTCGCGTTCAACCGTCACCGGCGCCTGGTCCGCAGCTATGCGGAAGTCGAGGCCAAGGTCGCGTTGCGCACGAAGCAATTGGAAATTGCCAACCAGGAATTGTTTCACAGCCAGAAAATGAACGCCCTGGGCACGCTCGCCGCCGGGATCGCGCATGATTTCAACAACATCCTCTCCATCATCAAGGGCTCCGCGCAAATCATCGAAAGCAACCTCGATGATCCGGGAAAAATCGCCACCCGCACCGACCGCATCAAAACCGTCGTCGAGCAGGGCGCGGGCATCGTCAAGGCCATGCTCGGTTTCAGCCGCACCTCGGACCATCACCTGGCCTGGTGCAACGTCAATGCCGTGGTCGAGGAAACCGTCAAATTGCTCGGTGACCGTTTCCTGCGCGAAACGGAAGTTCAATTCACCCCTTCCCCTGCCCTGCCCGAAGTTCCGGCGTCAAAGGATTTCATCCAGCAGATTCTGTTGAATTTTATTTTCAACGCCGCCGAGGCCATGACCGAACGACGTCAGGTGATTTTGAACGCCACCCAGTCAAGCCAACTGCCTCCGACCTTGCCGCTCAAACCGGCCATCGCCGCGTCTTACAACTTGTAATCGGAGAAGGATTTCGGCAGCGGCATCGCGCCGGAAGTGATGCCGCGCATTTTCGAGCCATTCTTCACCACCAAGGCATTTTCCACGCGGCGCGGCACCGGCCTGGGTCTCTCGATGGTGTATGAATTGGCGCGCCAGATGGAATGCGGACTGAACGTCGAATCCAAGCCCGGCGAGGGCAGCGTCTTCACCCTCATCCTGCCCGTGCGCGATTTGCCAGTGGACGAACCGGATAAAAAAGTGTAAATCAACCTCAACCCACTAAAGTTATGGACGTGGCAAAGATTCTGATTGTTGAAGATGACGACCTTCAATACGAGATTTACGAGGAAGCCCTCTCCAAATACAAATTGACCCGCGTCCTCACCGGCAGCGAGGCGTTGGCCGTCATCGCCAAGGACCCTCCCAAACTGCTGATTTTGGACCACGTCCTCGCCCAAGGCGAACTCGGCCTGAGCTTCCTGCCCGAGTTCAAGGAATTGATGCCGTTTGTTCCCATCATCGTCGTTTCCGGCGCGCTCGAGGTGCATCAGCAAATTCACGCGCTCCAAGGACCGCGCCGCGCCCATTACTGCCTGACCAAGCCGGTGGACATCCACGACCTGAAAAAAACCGTGGCGACCGCCTTGAAAGATTGCGGCGAAAGCGAAGTCGTGCGCCAGTTTGAAGCCTTGGAACGCGCCCAGCGGGTGGACGCCCAGGAACTTTTCAGCCGTTCCACCGACCGTCTCAGCCGCCAAAACAAAATCATCGAAGCCATTGGCAAGTCCACCGGACGGCCCAACATCTCCGCCTTCGCCCGGGAATTCGGCGTGGCGCGCCGCACCATCATCCGCGACTTGCAGGAACTCATCCGCCGGGGACAACTGAAGCCCGAAGTTTACCCTGAGTGGGAAAATCCCGAGCCGGAGGAATGACAGCAGCAAGCATTAATAATGACGGCTGACATCACCTCTCATTGTGCCTGCTGCTTGACTTGGTTGACCTGCTTGACCAGATCGTGAAACTTGGCCACCGCGTCAATCTGCTTCGGGTCGGTCAGTTTCGCTTTCTCCAGCTTGACCACTTTTTCCAGCACGCCCAGAAAATCCAGGATCGTTCCCAATTGACTGCCATACCCAGCCACCTCGGTAATGATCTTGCGTTCGATCACGGGGTTGCCCTTGATTTGGTTCGTGAATTGGACTAGGGAGAAAGACCAGGGATTGATGGTCTGCGACAGATTGGTCGGTACCAGTTGCAGAAATTTCTGATACTCATCGGAAGTCCCGCTCCGGTAATTATCCATGATCTCCTTCTGCGACTCTGAAACAATTCCCCAATTCCGCCAAAACGGGATCGAAGCCTCGACTGCCTTGCCCCACCATTCAAAAACATTGGTTGCGTTGTTCATGATTCCTCCCGAGTTCATTTTGAGACGATTTGTCTCTGCTGAATATTGCACAGATGGCGGGCACATTCGCCGGGAAGAATTCTGAAAACCGCTCTCCCCTCGCTAGGTTCTTCGAACCGATTGAAGCACAAGGCGGTGCCTCTTGTCCAGCTAATACCGCATCTGGTTTGAATCTGCGGGCAATAAAGGTCTCAAACCAGAAGTCGTTCCATTGCGGAAAAACAGAAAGGGCTTCGGTGTTCCCCGATACGAGCCTGGCTCGCACCAGCTTTTCCTCGTTGAACACCGAAGCGCCTTTCGCACCCATGAACTGCTCGCAATTGGCAACCAACCATTTGCTTGCTAACTTACTAACTAACCACTACTGGCTTCCTTCAACACTGCCTTGCAGTGACGTACATCTCCAACCAACCCGCTCACTGCCGCGGGAAATTCAGACCATCTGGGCGCAGCAGCACAAATTCGCGCCCAGATGGTTCAGCCCCACCCCCTAAAATCACGATCCGACCGGCTGGCCCCCTTGGCGAACTTCGCGCCCTCCGGCTGCGCATGCAACCAGGCCGGCAATCGTCTCGCTGAAAAATGGTTCCCCACCCCGAGCAACCGCGCCTGATAATCTCCCAGGTAAGCGTAAGTACTGGAATACCCGCCCACCCACTTGGCGGGCTGCGCTCCATCAATCCTTACTCTCCCACTTGGGTTGAATATGTATAATTTACGCGCCATATAATTGATGTGTATCGGACGTTGCCATTTATTTAAGCAGTCTCAATGCCAACTCAAAATCCCTCTAAAATCGTGTGATTTCAACTTACGTAAGGACGTGTGCGTAATATTCCCACGCAATCACGCGTGAAAATCACACACTCTGCAATTCATTCCGTTCGTAATTTGAAATTTCCGATCCGAAATCCGAATTATCTGTGGTCGTCCCCGAATCTGCGGGGCAAAATATTGTGATTTCCGACCTGAAGCCGCATTAAACTGGATTTCCAAGCATCCCCCGCCCTAAAATCTCGACGCCGATGAAGAATCTGTTTCGCGCCCTCCAATATTTCCGCCCGGACGCGCCTCGGATCGTCGCAGTCTGCCTGTTGCTGCTGCTCAGCATCGGCGCAAGCCTCCTTAAACCCTGGCCGCTGGCCATCATCGTGGATTCCGTCCTCGGCTCCAAACCCGCTCCCGCCTGGCTGGCCGATGCTTCCACCCCAAGTTCCAAAACCAACCTCCTGCTGATCTTAAGCGTCGCCACGCTTTGCATCCACCTGGCCCAAGGCTTTCTTTCCTCCGCCCAAAATTATCTCGCCATTAAAGTCGGCCTGCTCGGCCTGCGTCGCGTGCGCAACGAC
>JAQGPB010000429.1 GCA_028293265.1 Pedosphaera sp.
AGCGCGAGCAGCGACCTGACACTGTCGGGGGCGATTCTGGGAACGCCGAATTACATGGCGCCGGAACAGGCGCAGGGCAAGACGCGCGAGTTGACTACGGCAGCGGATGTTTACAGCCTCGGCACGATTTTATACCAGTTGATCACGGGGAAGGTGCCGTTTCAAGCGGCGACACCACTCGAAACCTTGCGCCTGGTGTTGGAGGAAGATCCGCCGCGACCGAGCACGGTCAATTTGAAGATTGACCGCGACCTCGAAACGATTTGCCTCAAGTGCCTGGAAAAAAATCCGAGCCAACGCTACGGCTCAGCGGAATCGCTGGCGCTGGATTTGGAGCGGTGGTTGCGGCATGAGCCGATTGTCGCGCGACCAGGCACGGCCTGGGCCAACACAATCAAATGGGTGAAACGGCGTCCCTCGGCGGCCATTGTCATTGCCACGATTGTGGTCAGCACGGCGGTGTTGCTCGTCACGCTTGGGCAAAGCCGGATCGTTTTGCGCGAGCAGCGAGACGATGCGCTGGCGGAAAAATTGCGCGCGGAACATTTGCTGAACGAAATGCAACTCGGCAAAGCGGAGGATCAGTTCGCAACCGGCGACGCAGCCGCGGCGCTGGCAAACCTGGCGCAGGTATTGCGCCGCGATCCTTCCAACGAACTCGCAGCGGCGCGCATGGTTTCGGCCCTGGATTACCGCAGCTTTGCCTTGCGGACAACGAAGGCCGCGGTGACGAATGCCGTGTTCGCGCCAGTGCCGAATTTAACCAACAGTCCCGATCACACGAAGCGGTTGGTCCTGGCGTATACAAATTTTGTGCGCGTGATCGAAGCGGCAACCGGGCGGACGTTGTTCACGCTGCCGCACAAGGAAATGGTCTTGAGCACGACCTTCAGCCCGGACGGGCTGCTGATCGCCACGGCATCGCAGGATGGCACGGCGCATTTGTGGGACGCGGGAACCGGCGTGCCCATCGGTCCGGCGCTCACTCATGATCATTATGTTATCTTCGCCAACTTCAGCCCGGACAGCCGGTGGCTAGCAACGGGTTCGCAGGACGGCACGGCGAAAATCTGGCGGACGGACGACGGCGCGGAAATGGGCGCGCCAATGTTGCATCAGGGTTTTCTCAGCTCGGCGCAATTTGATGACGGCGCCGAACGGTTGCTTACGACCGCGCGGGACGGCACCATCCGCCTTTGGAACGCACGGACAGGCGAACCCCTGATCGAACCGATTTATCAGACGGCGGTCAAAGCGACACTAAGCGCGGACGGCATGGCAATCAAGGCGCTCGTTTCGCAAAAGCCCGAACAGACTTTTTACTGGACCGTTCCCGGACCGAGGTTGCTGCCGCGAAAATTTCCGCAGCAATCAAAAATTATGTCCATTCATTTCAGCCGCGACGGGGAAAAATTCGTGACCGGTTGCGTAGATGGCAACGCGCGGATTTGGAGTTTGCGCGCGGGCGCGTTGGCGGCGCCATTGTTGCATCATGCGGGGACGGTTTGGTACGCGTGCTTCAGCCCGGACGGGACGCGGGTGTTGACGACTTCAACCGATCACACGGCCCAGGTGTGGAATGTGCTCACGGGTGAACCAATCGGCGCGCCGATGTCGCATGGGGACTGGGTGTTGTTCGGCGGTTTCAGTCCCGATGGGAAAAAGGTCGCCACCGGCGCGGGCGATAACACGGCGCGGATTTGGGATGTGCAAACGGGTTTGCCCCTGACGGAGCCGCTGACGAATTCCGGACCAGTGCGCTCCGTGTTCTTCAATCACAAAGGCGATTGGCTGGCGACGGCGGGAAGAAAGGGTGAGCTCGCAGTTTGGGAAGTGGCGACGGGCAAACTGCTGCAGCATTATAATCTGCCGGGCGCAATCAACTGCGCGCGATTCAGCCCGGATGACCGGACGATATTGACGGCGGCGTTCAACGGTGAGGCGCAACTTTGGGATGTTAAAACCGGCAGGGCCGCCCTGTCCCCGTTCAAGCATAATTCGGTGGTGAACTCGGCGCAATTCAGCCCGGACGGCAACCTGGCGGTAACGGCATCGAGCGACCATACGGCGAAGGTATGGGACGCGCACACGGGCAAAATGTTGAGCAAAGTTTTTCACAAGGGCGAAATCGAGTACGTGGAATTTTTTCCGGACAGCCGGCGGTTCATCACGGTGTCGCGCGATAAAACGGCACGGGTGTGGGACGCGCGGACCGGCCAGGCATTGAGCGAAAGCTTTGTCCATGACGCCGGCTACCGAAAACTCTTGTCAGGTTTTTCGCAAATCGGGATGGCAGACTTGAGTGACAACGGGCAATCGCTCGCGACGATTGGGGATGACGGGACGGCGTGGATCTGGGCCATTTCCTCACCTCCCGCACCTGTGCCCTCGTGGCTGCCGGATCTGGCGGAAGCGCTAGGTGGAAAAAAGCTGGCGGATAGCGCGATTGAAACAGTTTCGAGCGAGAATTTGTTGGAAGTCCAAGACAAACTTGGGTTGGAGCAAACTGGCTTTTACAAAGACTGGGCACAGGTTTTTGGAAAGTGAATTTTCGCGGGACCAATCGGGATGGGTAAGAATGACTTGGCGAGGCTGCCAAAAGTCATGCGAGATCGGGTTCTTTGCGCCAGAAAAGAATGACTTGGGTGCCGGCGAGGATGAGGTCACCATTGCGGAGTTCGCGGCGGGTGACCCGCGCATGGTAGTTATTCACGTAGGTGCCATTGCGGGAGTTCAAATCTTCGACAAAATAATTTTCCCGCTCGGTTACCAGTTGAAAATGGGCGCGGCTCAATTCAGCATCGGCGGTGACGTTTAGATCGCAGGTGGAGTTGCGGCCAAAAGTGAGTTTGTTTTTTAATGGCGTGACGGCAGGCTTCCCGCCGGGCTGGCGTGTGATGAGGACGGCCTGGTCTTTGATGGGACCAGCTTCGCGGACAAGGTCGGCTATGTAGCGCAAACGCAGGCGGAGGTCATCGGGGGGTTGCGGCGCGCGGGCGAGAGTCTTCGGCGCTTCGGGGCCAAGGGCGCGCAGGCGGGCATCGAGATCAGTTGGTTCGCTCACGTTAAGTTGTATTGGGACATTTCGCCGCCGGCGAGCAGGGCCATTTCTTCCCTCAATCTTTTATGCATGCGGCTTTTGATTTGGTAGATGGCGTTGCGCTTGATGCCGAAACGGGCTTCGAGGTTCACAATACTTTCTTCCGCCACGGTCAGAGCAAGAAAAATCTCATAAGTTTCCTTTTTCACGGTGGGATCGGCCTGGATGCGACGGAGGGCTTGTTCGAGCACGCTCTGCTCCCATGCCTGGTCGAGGCCGGAGGCGAGTTGAGGGGAATTTTCGCGAAGCGCGGCTTCATCGAGTTGCCAGCCCAGGGCGGAGTCGGACATCGAAACAGTGCGCTCGACACCGCTGCGGCGAAGTTGTTCGCGGGCTTTGTTTTTTACCATCTGGCGCAGCCAGTTGCGGAATTTCCCCTTTTGCGGGTCATATTCAAAGGCGGGCAATTTTTGGATGAGACAGATGACCGTTTCCTGGAGGACGTCCTCGGCCCCCGAGAAATCGAGGCCGCATTTTTGGGCGAAACTCAGGATAACGGGCGAATAGCGGTCGTAAAAATCCTCCCAATCGCGGTTCTGGGCAGAGTGCTTGAGCCTGCCGAGCAGGCTGAGACTGGTGGCCAAATCGTGCGTCATGGTTTACAGGTGCGCGAAATTCTGGTCGTTGGCGCACGGGTTTATTTTAGCGTTT
>JAQGPB010000461.1 GCA_028293265.1 Pedosphaera sp.
CCACGGCTCGCTGGAGATTCACACGGAAATCAGCATCTCCCCGGAGGACGATGTCGAAATGCGCCGCATCAAGCTGACCAATCATTCCGACGCCGCGCGAACCATCGAAATCACCACGTACGCGGAAGTGGTGCTGTCGTCGCCAGCCGCAGACGCCGCGCACCCCGCCTTCGGCAACCTTTTCGTCCAGACTGAATTTATCCGGGAACATCCGGCGCTTCTCTGCACACGCCGCGCCCGGGCCGAAGGTGAACGTCCGCCCTGGCTCTTGCATCTCATGACCATCCAGGGCGCGGAACTGGGCGAACTTTCCTTTGAAACCGACCGCGCAAAATTCCTCGGCCGCGGCCAGAACTTGTCAGCTCCCCTCGCGCTGCAGAACATTTCCCCTCTCTCCAACAGCGCCGGTTCAGTCCTCGACCCCATCGTTTCGCTGCGGCGCAAAATCACCATCGCCCCGGAGTCCACCGCACAGATCGAAATAGTCATGGGCGTTGCCGAAAACCGGGAGACGGCCCTGGCGCTGGTGGAGAAATACCACAATCTGCGGATGGCGGACCGGCTCTTTGATCTCGCCTGGACGCACAGCCAGGTGACGCTGCGGCATCTCGGAGCCACCGAGGCCGACGCGCAATTTTATGGCCGCATGGCCGGCGCGCTCGTCTATGCCGATCCATTGCGCCGCGCCAATGCCAGCGTGCTTTTAAGCAACCGGCGCGGCCAAAGCGGCTTGTGGAGTTACGGCATCTCCGGCGATTCGCCGATTGTCCTGCTGCGCATCAGCGACGGCGGAAAAATGGAAATCGTCCGCCGCCTCATCCAGGCCCACGCCTATTGGCGGTTGAAAGGGCTGGCGGTTGAACTGGTGATCGTGAATGAAGACGCGTCGGTTTACCGCCAGTCCTTGCACGATCAAATCCTCGGTCTCATCGCTGCCGGCATCGAGGCGCAGATGCTCGACAAACCCGGCGGCATCTTCGTCCGGCGCTTGGAACAAATCCCCCCCGAGGACCGGGTCTTGCTTCAATCCGTCGCGCGCCTCGTCCTGTCCGACGAAAACGGAACGCTGGAAGAACAAATGCAACGCCGCGCCGTGCGGGAACCGTTGGTGCCCGAATTCAAGCCCGCCCGCCCCCGCGTCAATGAGGTTGCAGCGCCGCTGCCCCGGCGCGAACTGCTTTATTTCAATGGCTTCGGCGGCTTCACTCCCGATGGCCATGAGTACGTCATCACTTTGCAGCCCGGGCCATCTCCGCAGGCGCAAAAAAGAAACGCTTCGCTCCTGAGCCTTACCCCCTGGCGCGCGGAAAAACCGAGATTTTTCAACCGCGCGTCCGATCCGGAAACCATGCCCGGAAACACCGGCCATCGTGCCCCGCAACATTCCCCGCCGCCCAGGTCGGACAGCCGGGCGCAGTTATCAAATCAAAACACTCCCGCACCTTGGGTCAATGTCCTGGCCAACCCGCGTTTCGGCACCGTCGTTTCAGAAAGTGGCGGCGCTTATACCTGGCTCGAAAATAGTCATGAATTTCGTCTCACTCCCTGGAACAACGACCCCGTCGGCGATCTTTCGGGCGAGGCGTTTTACCTGCGCGACGAGGAAACCGGTGAGTTCTGGTCGCCCACACCGCTGCCCGCGCGCGGGGCGACGCCCTACGTGGCCCGCCACGGCTTTGGCTATAGCGTTTTTGAACACATTGAGAATGGCATCGCTTCCGAAATGTGGATTTACGTTGCGATGGATGCCCCCGTCAAATTCAACCTGCTCAAATTGCGCAATCTGTCGGGACGCCCGCGCCGGATTTCAGTCACCGGTTACTGGCAATGGGTCTTGGCGGAAGGGCGCGGCGGTTCCTCGCTCCATGTGCATACCGAAACCGATCCTCAATCCGGCGCGCTGCTGGCCCGGAACCGTTATCATACCGAATTTGCGGAACGGGTCGCCTTCGTGGATGTCAATGATTCCGCGCGAACCGTCACCGGCGATCGCCGGGAGTTCGTGGGCCGAAACGCAACCATGGCCAATCCCGCCGCCATGAAAAAAATGCGTCTCTCGGGAAAAACCGGTCCCGGCCTGGACCCTTGTGCCGCCATGCAGGTGATCATTGACCTGCCAGACCAGAACGAGAAGGAAGTCAGTTTTCGTCTGGGCGCGGGCAACAACCTTCAAGAGACGCAGGAGTTGATCGGGCGTTTTCGGCAACCCGGCTCCGGTCAGGCCGCCTTGCAGGGCGTTTGGGATTATTGGAACCGCACCTTGGGCGCGGTCAACATTGATACGCCCGACCCGGCCACCAATGTATTGGTCAATGGCTGGCTCATGTATCAGACGCTGAGCTGCCGTTTTTGGGGACGCACGGGATTCTATCAGTCGGGTGGCGCTTACGGGTTCCGCGATCAGTTGCAGGATGCGATGGCATTCGTGCATGCGGAACCCAGGCTGTTGCGCGAACATTTGCTCCGCGCCGCCGCGCACCAGTTCCGGCAGGGCGATGTCCAACACTGGTGGCATCCGCCCGCCAACCGCGGCGTACGGACCCATTTTTCCGACGATTATCTCTGGCTGCCTTACGCGGTATGCCGCTACGTGAAATGTATCAATGATACTGGCGTGCTCGACGAAAAAATTCCGTTCCTGGAAGGCCGCGCGCTCAAGCCGGAGGAGGAAAGCTATTATGACCTGCCAACCCGTTCCGACGAATCAGCAACGCTCTACGGACATTGCATCCGCGCCATCGAATATGGCCTCAAGTTCGGCGAACACGGATTGCCTTTGATGGGCTGCGGCGATTGGAATGACGGCATGAACCTGGTCGGCGAACATGGCCGGGGAGAGAGCGTCTGGCTGGCTTTTTTCCTGTTCGACGTGCTGACGCAATTTGCCGAACTCGCCCAGCGGCATCAGGACCCGGCGTTTGCCGGACGTTGCCAGGCCCAGGCGGAATTGCTCCGGCAAAACATCGAAAAGCATGCCTGGGATGGCCAATGGTATCGCCGGGCTTATTTCGACAATGGCGAACCGCTCGGTTCCAAGCTCAATGCCGAGTGCCAGATTGATGCCCTGCCCCAGAGTTGGTCCGTCATTTCCGGAGTCGGCGACACGCAGCGTTCGCTTCAGGCCATGCACGCGGTGGAACAGCGTCTGGTCCGCCGGGAAGCCGGCCTGATTCAACTGTTCGATCCGCCCTTTGACAAATCCCCGCTCAATCCCGGCTACATCAAGGGCTACCTCCCCGGCGTGCGTGAAAACGGCGGCCAATATACCCACGGCGCAATCTGGACGGTCATGGCCTTCGCGCAACTCGGGAACAACCAATTGGCCTGGGATCTTTTCTCCCTGCTCAACCCGGTCAATCACGCCAGGACCCCGGCCCAGGCCCTGACCTACAAAGTCGAACCCTACGTGGTTGCCGCGGACGTTTACGCCGTCAGTCCGCACGTCGGTCGCGGCGGCTGGACCTGGTACACCGGCTCCGCCGGCTGGATGTATCGCCTCATCACCGAAACCTTGCTCGGCCTGAGCCTGGAAGGCGAACGGCTCCGCCTCCACCCGCGCATGCCCCCGGCGTGGCCAGGTTTCAAGCTCCACTATCGCCACCAGAATACGGTGTATCACTTTGCCATCAACCGCGATCCAGCCATGCCCCCCGGCACACTGCAAATCACCCTGGACGGGCAGGCCCTGTCCGAAAACGCCATCCCGCTGAACAACGATAAGCCTGAGCATCACGTCAGCATCCGGCTTGGTGATGAAATCCCCGGCGAAAAACTTTCATCAGAAAATGCGCCGGTCAGCGTGCCGCCGGGCCAGGCGGTCATTCCAAGTCCTGTGAAATAAGACCTGGCTCATAATTCATAGGGTGGCATGGGCAGCCTGCCCGTGCCACCCAATTCCAAATTAGAGCCTTGCCGTGTAACGGATCATGCCGAGTTCAGAGAAGCGTTTCATAAAGACTTAAGGAAGCGCCCCTTTTTTATCTTTGCGACTCGGTATTATCAGGCCGTGTGGAGGAACCTTCGACTTGCGTGAGGCGTTTCCCAGGCTGTATCAATTCTGAATGACCGGACTGGACTGCATCGTGGCGCTTAAGGCTTTGGGAGAGGAAACCCGACTGCGCATTCTTCGTCTCTTGTTTAAGGAACCGCTGGGTGTAAACGAAATCTCCCAAAGATTGAAGGTATCGCAGTATAACGTATCGAAGCACCTGCGGGTTATGCGTGAAGCGGGGCTGCTTGAAACCGAGAAGCTGGGCAAGCAGCGGTTATATTCGGTTGTCGGTTCCCTCAAGGCTCAAGTGACGGCTAACGACAACATTCTTGACCTCGGTTGCTGCACCTTCCGGCTCGACAAATTGCCAAAGTAACCCGCTTCAGATTTTGGTTGTCGGCTGCTGTTTTCGTATGCACGGTAGCGCATATGTTCTATCGGGCATCCGACCACGGTCGCAGACCTTTGCCGTTTTGTGCTTCATCGTCATGCGGCTGCCGCCATGGGGGCGGCAGCGATCTTCAGCCTCGCCAATCATGATTATTTTACTGTTTCTTGCCACCTGCTTCCTTGCTTACTCCAACGGTGCAAACGACAACTTCAAGGGCGTTGCTTCCCTGTTTGGCAGCAAGACCACAAGCTACCGCGGCGCCATTTGGTGGGCCACAGCGACGACGTTCGCTGGCTCAATCTGCTCCATTTTCTTTGCCGAAGCATTGTTAAAAAAGTTCTCCGGCAAGGGTCTGGTGCCCGACCAAATTGTCGGATCGGGGTATTTTCTATTGGCAGTCGCCATTGGAGCGGGCCTCACGGTCATCATCGCCACACTCACGGGTTTTCCGGTTTCCACGACCCACGGATTGACGGGGGCGATCGTCGGGAGCGGACTGGTGGCGGTGGGAGCACAGGTAAATTTTCACTCTTTAGGCAAGGGCTTCCTGCTGCCACTCATGCTCAGTCCTGTTCTCGCCGTCATGCTGGCCGCCCCGTTATACCTGTTCCTTCGCTTCCTGCGTCTTCGTTTCGGCATCACGAAGGAGTGGTGCGTCTGCGTGGGAGAGAAACAGGAGGTGATTCCAATGCCGCAAGCTGTATCCGTGATGACACGGCAAACCGTTTCGCCTCCGGCATTGGACATTTGCATCGGACAACAATCGCAATGCACCGAGAGATATGCCGGAAAATTTTTGGGTGTCAACTCGCAGAAAGTCATGGACACGGCGCATTTCGTGAGCGCGGGCGTCGTCAGCTTTGCCCGTGGCTTGAACGACACGCCGAAGATTGCCGCCCTGCTTCTCGTTGTGAAGGTGCTGGACATTCAGTGGGGACTGGTTTCGGTCGCCGTCGCGATTGCCATCGGCGGACTTCTGAACGCAAAAAAAGTGGCGGAGACGATGAGCTTGAAGATTACCGCGATGAACCATGGTCAGGGATTCGCGGCGAACCTTTCGACCGGCATCCTGGTTATCTTGGCGAGCAAGTATGGTCTGCCCGTCTCGACGACGCACGTTTCCGTTGGTTCGCTCTTCGGCATTGGATTAACAACAAGAAAAGTGAACGCGCGTGTTGTCCTTGGCATTATTTTGTCGTGGATTTTGACCATGCCTTGCGCGGCACTCATTGCCGCACTCGTTTACTGGATAAGCAGGGGGTCGTGAGGCACTGGGTAGCCACTGGCTGCCGCAAACCATCGGTGCTTTTTCACACGGCTCTGATAATGTCGAGTGCAAAGACGAAAAAGAGGCGATTCCTTAAACTTTTAAGGAATCGCCTCTCTGCACTCGGCATTATCACTTACACGGTACAATGCTCTAAGCCACTACCCAAACTGATTTTCGCTTTCGCCTCCCCGATAGGCCATGAGGCACTCCCATTCCCATAATTCCCATCCCTCCTCCAAATCAGAAAACCTCATGCAGAAAAACGACCCCTTTTCCGTGTAGGGAAAAAAGTTTTTTTCACACCCCAAAAAGATCAGGTTTTTCTGAAAGCACGGAGTGCCCGTAAACATTGCCCGCAACCGCCTTTTTTTCACAAAGATTCATCCAATAAAAAAAGCGTGTCAAACCTACCGTAGGTTTCATTTTCCAGCATCCGCTCTGGTAAGCTGGGTT
>JAQGPB010000486.1 GCA_028293265.1 Pedosphaera sp.
CATCTTAAGAACATCACCGGAAAACTGCGTGTGGCCGACCGCACGGAAGCCGTCACCGCCGCGCTGCAACGCGGCATCATCCATCTCTAGCGCCGCGACAAATTGAAGTCCAAAAAAAATTCACGAAAACGTCCCGCCGAAGTTCATCGTTCCCAGCCTGACGAGCGCAAGTCTGCTGCAACTCCGAATTCGTCCCGTCGTGTCTGGGCTGCGCGATTGATCCTCGCCATTGCGATGCCGCTGCTGCTGTTGGGCGGACTTGAGATTGGCTTGCGGCTGGGTGGCTTCGGATATTCCACCAGCTTTTTTACAAAAACACAAATTGACGGGCGGGAGTATTACGTCACCAGCGAGAAGTTTGGTTATCGTTTCTTTCCCCCGGCGCTGGCGCGGACTCCCCTGCCCCTCCGAATGCTTTCCCAGAAACCTGCCAACGAGCATCGGATTTTTCTGTTTGGCGAATCGGCGGCCCAAGGCGACCCCGATCCTTCCTTTGGTGTCGGCCGCTATCTGGAAGTCCTGCTCCGTGAGCGCTATCCCGGAACGGATTTCCATGTCGTCTGTGTTGCCATGACTGCGATCAATTCCCACGTTGTCCTGCCCATCTCCCGCGAATGCGCCCGACACGACGGTGATTTATGGATCATCTACATGGGAAACAATGAATTGGTCGGGCCATTTGGCGCCAGCACCACCTTTGGCCCACGCGCGCCTAGTCGCGCGCTCGTCCGGGCCTCGCTTGCGCTGAGAACCACGAAAATCGGCCAATTGATGGATGATTTGGCCGCAAAAATGTCCCGCAGCAAAAGCACGCCCCAAGCGTGGAGCGGCTTGAACATGTTCAAGGAAAATAAATTGCACCATGACGATCCAAGCTGGAGAAGAACGCGCGACAATTTCAGCGCGAATTTGGAGGACATCCTTGGTATTGCCCGCTCGTTTCATATCCCCGTTCTTGTCAGCACGGTGGCTAGCAATTTGAAGGATTGCGCGCCTTTCGCGTCAATGCATTCGTCCAAGTTAAGTGACATCCAAGAATCCGAGTGGGATAAATATTACGTTGCCGGAACCAACTCGGAATTTCAAGGTGATCTCTCCAGCGCGATTGACTCTTATCAAAAGGCGGCGGCAATTGACACATCATTTGCCGAGCTCCAGTTCCATCTCGGGAATTGTCATCTCGCGCTGACCAATGTTTCACAAGCACTCCATGATTATGAATTGGCAAGAGATTATGACGCCCTTGCCTTCCGTGCGGAGGCACGCGTTAACCAAGCCATTAAAGACGCCGCTGCCAGGCACGCTGGCCAAGGTGTTCGCCTGGTTGATGCCGCGGCAATGCTTGCCAAAGAATCTCCCGACGGCATCCCCGGCCAGGAACTTTTTTATGAGCATGTGCATCTGAATCCAGCCGGGAATTATTTGCTTGCCCGGGCCTTTGCCGGTGAAGCCGCCCAAATGCTGCCTCCAACAATCACCACTCACGCGAAAGGCGATTGGGCCTCGGAGGATTTTTGCGACCACCATCTCGCTCTTTCGCTCTGGGATCTTTACCGGCTATGGCAGATGAATTTCAGCCGTGTTTCGGAGCCGCCCTTTACCGAACAGTTGAACGACGTGCCGCGCGCCAGGAAGTATATGGCGACGCTGGACCAGCTCAAAAAGCAACTCACACCCGAAGCTGCCAACGCAGCCCTCGCGATGTATCACGAGGCCGTGACGGCGGCACCGGATGATTCCCTGTTGCATCAAAATTTCGCGCAGTTTTTGGAGGAAAGAAGCAGCCTGTCGCAAGCAATAACCGAGCAACGGCGCGCCTGCGAATCACTTCCCGGTTATCCCGCGTTGCAAAACAAAGCCGGCCAGTTGTTGATTCGTGATGGAAAGACCGCCGAGGCAGCCAACTGTTTTTCCAATGCGCTGGCGCTCGACGAGAATTATGTGCCGGCCATCAATGAACTGGGCCTGGTGTTTGCGAACGAAGGAAAAATCGCCGAGGCCGCCGCCTGCTTTTCCCGTGCCCGTCAGACAAAGCCCGGCTATTTGGAGACTTACTTCAATTGGGGTTTTCTCGAGCAATCCGAAGGACACCTCGACCAAGCAATTGCGTACTATCAAAGTGCAGCACAAATCCAACCCAACGGGCCGGCGGCGTGGTTCGCCCAGGCGGTGATAGCCGCCACGCAGCATCGCAAAAAAGAGGCGATCAATTATTTTCACGCGGCGCTCTATATGTATCCGACCTTTTGGCAGGCCCGCTATCTGCTCGGTGTTGAGCTGGCGACGACCGAGAATGTCGGCGATGCACAGGCGCAGTTTCTGGAAGTCACGCGGCGGCGGCCGGATTTTGCGCGGGCGCATCTCAACCTCGGCGTGGCTTTCGCCAAGCAGGGAAAACTCGATGAGGCGCTCCAGGAATTTAACGTGACACTGGAACTAAACCCCGCGAATAAATCCGCCCCGCAATTCATCGAAACCACGCGCGCATTGAAAGCGCGGCAGGGACGTATCCAGTCAAATGGTTCTCCGCCTTCGTAGGCTGCCGGAGATTTATTGAATCTCCGACATTCACGGTTTCAGCATTGTGAGACGATAAAACTGGCTGCCGCTTCCTGACAGCAACGTGGTGACAACCAGATTGGTGCCTTGCGGCATGGAGGCATTGGTCACGGGCAACCAACTTACTGGCGGCGACAGATTCGATGTGCTGTAAAGCTGGAAGCCCGCTGCCGTAGCCGGCCAAGACAATATCAGCCCTTGGCCCGTTGAATTGGCCATCAGGCTGGGCAGTGTCACGAAGATCGAGGCGGGATTTGAATTCACACTTTCACCGTTAACATTTATCGCGGTGACGGCATAATAATAGGTCATTCCGGGGGCGGTTGTGGGATCGGTGTAATTGGTGGCCGCCACGTTGCTTACGATGGTGGCATACAAGCCATTGCTCGTTGCGGAGCGTTTCACATTGTAAGTGAAGGCATCGGACGAAGGCGACCAGGTCAAGCTGGCCTGGGCATTTTGCAAACTGGCAGCCAAGGCTGCCGGAGGCGCCGGCGGCTTCGCGATGATGCTGACGGAGTCAAACGTCGCAGTGTTCGTCAGCACATTATTGTGCGCCGTCACGGCCAGTCCCACGAATACATTCGTCGCCATCGGCACCGTGGCCGAGCCGGTTTGTGTCCACTGATTGCCATTGGGCGAATTGAAGCCGGTAAAAACATTTCCCTGCCGCACCAATTTCAGCCAATACGGCACAGCCAATCCCGTCTGTCCGGATGAAGTGCTCGCCACGCCGGTCGCGGCTCGGCTCGAAAACAACGCGCCATTCTGCGAAGACATGGTCACGAACGCATTCACTGAATCCGGGTTGAACGATTCGCGAATCATCACCCCGGCTTTGGCCCATGGATCGGTATTTAGCAAACTGGTCACGCGAATGATGTTGGTGCAATCGCCGGTCACCGCGCGATAGGCATAATGAAATGAATCCACGAGATTCCAGATGTCAATGCCGGCGCCGGTGACGGTGTACGTGCTGCCGCTGAAACTTGCACCGCCCGGCCAGCCGACATCCGCCGCGTCGCCGCTCCAAAGTGTCGCTGAACCGACGTCCTGGTCCATCCATCCCGTGGTGAGGGTACCCGGCTGCGGGGTTGCGGCTGCCTGGGTTGAATTTCCTCCGGCGCCGACTTCATTCACAGCCGCAAT
>JAQGPB010000495.1 GCA_028293265.1 Pedosphaera sp.
GGAATGAATTTCGGGAACATCGAACATCGAACATCGAACGCTGAACATCGAATTGGGAAAGGGGAAGCGCTGCCATCGCTGGTGTTTCTTCGGGTGAGGCGCTGACGGACAAGATTGCGGACTGAACCTTGGGTTCCGAATGCCGAAGGTCTGGCATTCGATGTTCGATGTTCGATGTTGGTTGTTCGATGTTTCTGAAACTGGATTGAAGCTCCACTATTGGCGCGGGTTTTTCGTCGCGCTTGCGGCGCGGAGGGCTTTTAGGGGCGCGTGGCGGCGGAAGGGCGAGGCGTTGCATGGCGAGTTCACGGAGGCGGTGTTGCAGGAGCCAGCGGGCGCGCAGGCCAAAGCCGAGATCGGCGGCCAATGCCGCCGCCAGCCAGGTGCCGAGGTGGAAACCCTGGCTTGGTTCCCAATTGAGGCCCAACCAGCCTTCGAACCAAAGGGCGATGAGTCCAAGCGTGAGCAGATAGGCGAGCCACGGCAGAACCAGGATGCAGTAAACCGTACCGATCAGGGCGCGGTTATAACTTTTGGCGGTGAGCCCCCTGGCCATTGAGACCCAGATCAGGGCGGCGAGATCCATGGGGAGCATGAAGATGCCGGCGAGCCAGAAGGCGTAAGTGGTGGAGTTGGGACGATTAGCGTGGGCGACGGAGGCATGCATGAGGAAAAACTCCATGCCGATGGCGACGAGGACGGGCAGGAGAAACTGGCGGCGCAGGGCGAGCAGTTGGCCGCGGAGAATGTCGCGCACGCCGAGCGGCGTGGAGAGCACGAGCTCAAGCGCGCCGATTTTTTGGTCTTCGGCAAGGCGCTGGCCGGCTTCGGCGGCGACCCAGAGCTTGAAGGTGGTGTTCAGCATGAGGGCCATGGTGAGATTGACCGATTCATCCAGCCAAACCGTGCCGGAGACGATGCGCCCCCAAAGCCACCAGACGCCCATCAGCCCGAAAAAAATCCAGACGTGCAGCGGCTTGAGGCGGGCGCGGGCGGCGTGCCAATAGAAGGCGTTAAGGTCGAGGAGGCGCTTGCGGAAAGCGGGACGTTTGGCGGGGCTGCCATAACTCCAGGCGTGCCAGAGTTCGCGCACGCGGGCCTTGCCGGTGCGGACGGGCGGCGCGGGCCGGTCCTGCCACGAGCGCGGGGCGATGCGCGCGGCAAGCAAGAGGAACAGCCAGGAGAGGCCGTGGATCACCGCAAGCGATTGCCAGAATTGGACCGGCGGCGTGGTCATCACCTTGCCGAGGACCATGGGGGGAAGAAAAGGCGCAATGCCCGCCCAGAAAAATCCGTATAACGGACTGGTAAAGCAGAGTTCCTGCGAGAAAAAATGTCCCGGGGAGTTGAAGGCAATGACGGCGGCGCAGCCGGGCAGAATGGCGGTGAAAAAGAACATCAGGCCAAAATTAAGCCCCATCGTTTTGCGGATGTCCCGGCTGACGGCGGAACAGAACATGCCGACCGCGAGTGAAAAAAGGAAGGTGTTCACCAGCACCAGCACCGTGCGCCAGAACTGCCCGTTGGTGACGCCGCCGAGCAGCAACGGAATTGCCAGCACCGGAACGATGGCGAGCAGGCCGTAAAATGAATTGAGGGAAGTCGCGACGAGCTTGCCGAGGACGACGTCGTAGCCCTTCAAATCGGTGAGAAAGAGGAGGCCGAGGGTTCCTTCGCGCTTTTCCTCGCTCAAACAATCGGCGGTCGCCAGGCGGCCGGCGAGGAGGCAGTGGAGCACGGAGAACGACGCGAGGCCGATGAAGATGTAGGAACCGAGTTTGGCCTGGGGCGCGCCAAAATTGAGGAGCATCGCAAAGGCGCCGATCAGCATCGCGACCAGCGCAACGGTCGAACGAGTCCAATAAGTGCCCCGGCGGCGGGAGGCGACGCGCAGTTCGCGTTCAACAACAGGCAGGATGGTCATGCTTGGTGGCGGGACTGTAAGTTAAGAATTAAAAATTAGAAATCAAAATGAGCGGGCGGGAAGCCCGCTTGCATTCTGGTCGCGTTGATCGGCATTTGCCGGTGGCGGGACGGCGTGGATGACATGGCCAGCGGTTCCGTCGCCGCCTTCGGCGGAGCGCGGGTCTGTGACCCGCAGCAAGGTCCGAAAGCCAGGACGTCCTGGACTGGTTCCGACGCATTCGTCGTCACCCAGTTGCTGCGGGTCACCGACCCGCGCTCCGTCTGAATGGTTGCTCGCCTGGGGGTTAGCATCCAGATACACCCCTTGCGGCTTCCTCCGTCATTCCGCGCTTGCTTTGACGGCTTGCGAGCTGCAAAATCAGGGTAATGTCAGCAGTCCCTTGTCATTCGAAAATGTTATGGAGATAACGTCGAGCCCTGAGAGCTTTTGGCGTCATCTCAACCCCCTCCGACTCGGTGCCGACCTGTGGAGGGCGCGCGCGATTCTGGTGCTGTTTGCGGGAAAGGAAGTGGCGCAGCGTTACCGGGGCTCACGGCTCGGAGTGGTGTGGATTTTCTTGCAGCCGCTGTTTCTGCTCGCGGTCTATACGGTTGCCTTCGGGTTGATTTTGAAAACGCACTGGCCGGAATCACAACGGTCCGGCCTGGGTGAAGTGGCGATGGCGGTCTATTGCGGGCTGACGGCTTTCGGCATTCTCAGCGAATGCTCGTCCCGCGCGCCGATGTTGCTGCTGGAAAACAGCAGCTACGTCAAGCGCGCGCTGTTTCCGATCCAGATGCTGCCGGTCTGCGTGGTGCTCTCCGCCAGTTTTCATGGCGTGGTCAACCTGGCGATCCTGACGCTCTTGGGCTGGCTGCTGAGCGGCATGTATGCGCCGGCGCTGCTCGCGCCCCTGGTGCTGTTGCCACTGGTCCTGCTTTCTTGCGGCGCAACGCTCCTGCTCGCGGCCATCGGGCCGATCTTTCGCGATTTGCGGCAATTTGTCCCCCCGGCGCTGCTGGCAATTTCATTCCTCACCCCAATGTTTTACAGTCCCAGCCTGGTGCCCGCGCGATTGGACTGGCTGGTGAGGGCGAATCCGCTCGCCTTCACCATCACGAGCATCCGGCGGCTGGTCATGTGGCGTGATTCGTGCGACTGGACCGCGTGGGGAATATGGACATTGCTATGCGCAGCTTTCATGGTTTCGGCTTACGCAATTTTCATGCGTCTAAGGCATGAGGTCACCGATCTGGTTTGAGCGGGAAGAATTTTTTACCCACGGATGAACACGGATGAACACGGATTCAGAGGGGCCAAGCCAAGGTCCGCCAGGTCTTGGAGTGCGGCAGTCCCCTGCCGCTTTGACGGGGGCGGATCGCCTTCCGCCCGCGTGGTGAAACTCCGTTGCTGCGTGGTTGTGCGAAAGCGCCAGAGGACTGGCGCAGTCCAAGACGCTACCGCGACCAACCCGCCTGCGGGCTGGTTTGAGCCGGCAGAATTATTTAGCCTCGGATGAACACGGATGAACACGGAGACGGAGGCGCATGCGCCATTGCGCTACGCGACGTCTCGAAGCATTACCGGCTGTGGCACGGCGCGGGGGCGGGGCGGTGGGCGCGTCTGGCGCGGATGTTCGCGGCGCAGGCTCCTGCCGGTGAAGCGGAGCGGGGCGTGGGTGAAATTTTTCCGGCATTGATGAATATCTCCTTCGAAGTGGCTCAAGGGGAAAGCGTGGGCATCATCGGCCGGAACGGCTGCGGCAAGAGCACCCTGTTGCAAATCCTCGCGGGCATCATGAAGCCGACCTCGGGCAGCGGCACGGTGAACGGCGAGGTGGCGACGTTGCTCGAATTGGGCGCGGGCTTTCACCCGGATTTCTCCGGGCGCGAAAACATCACGCTCAACAGCGCGGTGATGGGTCTGCCGCGCGCCGCCGCACGGGAACGGATGGACCGGATCGAAGCGTTCGCGGACATCGGCCGCTTCATGGACGAACCGATCCGCACTTACTCGAACGGCATGCTGCTGCGCCTCGGTTTTGCGTGCGCGGTGGCGGTGAACCCCGACGTCTTCCTGGTGGACGAGGCGCTGGGCGTGGGGGATATTTTTTTCCAACAGAAATGTTTTGAATACATGCGCGAGCAGATGAAAGGCCGAACGCGGGTGATTGTCTCTCATGACATGCATGCCATCACGTCATTTTGCTCGCGGGTATTGGTGCTCGAGGGCGGAAGGCTCGTCTTTGACGGCCCGCCGCTGCAAGGGGTCGAGCTTTACATGAAGGCGTTGCACGACAGCCAGAACGGCGCGTCGCGCAACGGCAGCGGCTCCCGCGTGAAACGGATCGCGATGGGCGAACCAGTCGCGCTCCAATCCGCCGAATGGCGGGCGGTGCCGCGCGGATCCATTGGCGGCATCGGCGAAGTGCAAATAACCGGCCTCGAGGTGCGCGTGAACGGCGAAGCCTTCGCCAGCGTGGCCAAGCCCGGCGACATCGTGTCCGTGCGCGCGCTCATTGAGTGTCACGAGGCGGTGCCGGGCGTGCTTTTTGGCTATCTGGTGCGCGACAAAACGGGCACGGCGATTTTTGGCGAGAACAGCGCGTCCGTGGCGGGTGGGATTGTGACAATCGACGCGGGACAATCTGAATTTGCGCTTGAATTCATCTGGCCGGAAGCGCAGCCGGGGGATTATTTTTTGACCCTCGGCGTTGGGGAAGGGCGGGACCCGATGCGGCACCGCATCCAATGCTGGGCGCACAACCTGCATTTGTTCAACGCCATCAGTCCGGCCAAGGCGGTGCATTGCCTGCTCAACAACCCGTTGCGGAGCTTCACGTATTCGGCGCGGACGGAGGTTGGAGAAACGCCGAAAGAGCATCTATTGATTCAGAAGTAAATTATGCATGGAAATAACGCCCGCCCTCACCCCGGCCCAATGGCTTCCCAAGCCCGCCACGAGTCAGTTTCCCCACAAGGGACGAACGCTTCGCGTTACGTGGTCCTCCAGGAGAGGGTGAATCGTTCGCCAGTCTTTTTAAACATTTGCGAGATTGGTTTGCCAGCAAATGAATTAAGCGCCCGCAGGCCGCGAGCTCGCGCTTTCTTCCCCCTCGCCCCGCGAGGAACGAGCGGGGCGAGGGTTGGGGAGAGGGGTTTCCAAATGCTCAAATCCATGAGAATCATTCTCGGTCGCGCCCATAAAACAGCCCCTCTCCCCGTCCCTCTCCCCACTCCTGCGTCGTGGGGCGAGGGAGAAAACAGCGTCTGGGTTCGCGGCACGTTTCTTGAATCAATGGCCGTGCCTCCCGGCTTAAATCAATAACCAATCAAGATGCAAAAAAAAGTTGCTGTCATCACGCGGACCAAAAACCGGCCGTTGCTCCTGCAACGGTGCGTTCAGTCGGTGCTGAACCAGACCTGCCAGGATTGGTTCCATGTGATTGTGAACGACGGCGGCGACCCCGCGACGGTCGAGGGCGTGGTGGCGCGGTTTGCCGAACGCTACCAGGGCCGCGTGAAGCTCATTCACAACGCAACCTCGGTGGGAATGCAAAATGCCAGCAACCTCGGCATCCGCGCCAGCGAGAGCGAGTACATCGGCATCCACGATGATGACGACACCTGGCACGGGATGTTTCTGGAAGAATGCGTGGGCTTCCTTGATGCGGCGGGGCCGGAATCGCGCGACCAGGGCGTGGCCGTGCAAAGTTTCTGGATCATGGAAGAAATGGATTCCTGGGGCAACATCGTCGAAATCTCGCGCAAGGATTATCTGCCTTTCGAGTCAATCAACCTGTTCCAGACCGCGGCGAAAAATCCCTTCGCGCCCATTTCGTTCCTTTACCGGCGCAAGGTGCATGAGACCGTCGGTTACTTCGACCAGACCTTCAACGAACTGGGCGACCATG
>JAQGPB010000501.1 GCA_028293265.1 Pedosphaera sp.
GTAGGCCAGCGGCACCAGTTGACCGCCGACGCTGACGGCATCGGGAAACGCCTCGGCGTCGTAATTCATCAATTGACCGCCGGCGAGTTCTGCTTCAGTGATGCAAAGACGCTCCTGGGCGTCCGGGTCGCGCAGCATCCGGTTTAAATCGTGCAGCGAAAAAACATCGGTGAAGTGACGGGCATAAAATTTTACCAGGGCTTCATCAAGATCGCCCAACGCATAATGGCGGACGCGCGTGCGCCAGTTTTCAATTTTCTCCCGGACGCTCCGATTGTGGGTCAGAAAATGATATTGCGGCGGCAGTTCAGGCTTTTTCTCCACTGCGGGCGTGAGTATGCGGGTGTCATCGGAATCAGCATCGTCCCCGTCATCACGGCGGTTGCGTGCGGGCATCAGGTTTTCTTCCACCAGGGCGGACCGGATGAATATGGCGGTCGCTTCTTTCGGATTGATATTGCCGTAGGCGACCTTGCGCCGCTGCACCTCCAAGCCGTGCAGCGTTACAATCTCTTCCACCAGCACATTGCCCGCGCCCGGATTCCAATGCGGGTTTTGATGCGCGAGCTTGCAGCAGTGCGGCGCAAGCTGGAAAATCCACTGCGGATCAATTCCAGCGACCGTGCGCGCAAAGAGCTGGGAGGTCTCGACGATTTCACCGGCGACAATCCACTGCGGCTGGTTCGATTTGGGTTTTGGCGGCGGCTTGTTTCCCTTGATGGCGGTTTTCTTCTGCGGCTCTCCGCGCGCATAAAGGGCCGAGCCGGGAAATACCGAAAGCAACCGGTTGCCCGCCGCCTTGTAACTGTTTCGTTCCTCGAGACGCGCGACGTGGCCAATCAACCCGGCGAGGATCGAGCGATGGATCGCCTCGTAAGCGGCGTTGCTTTCGTTGAGCTTGAGCGTGCCGAGATCATCGAGGGCATCGTGCAACTGCGAATAGACATCCTGCCATTCGCGCATCCGCAAGTAGGAAAGAAAGCGTTGTTTGCAGAATTTTCGCCGCTGGCCCTGAGTGCGGAGCCGGTCCCATTCGTCATGAACGGCGTTCCAAATGTTAAGCAACGAGAGAAAATCAGATTGCGGATCGGAGAACTGTTTGTGGGCTGCGGCCGCGGCGTCCTTTTGATCCAGCGGACGTTCGCGTGGGTCCTGAATGCTCAGCCCGGCGGCGATGATCAACAACTCACGCGTGGCGTGTTCGTGTTGCGATTGCAACAGCATCCGCCCGAACGTCGGATCAATCGGCAGCCGCGCGAGGTCTTCGCCCAACGACGTAAGGGCGCGCTGTTCATCGAGCGCGCCGAGTTCCTGGAGCAAGGTGTATCCGTTGGCGATGGCGGCAGGCGCGGGCGGCTGGACAAATGGAAATGTTTCAATGTCGCCCAGGTGAAATGCCTTCATGCGCAGAATGACTTCCGCGAGATTGGCGCGCTGGATTTCTGGCTGCGTGAATGGCGGCCGCGCAGTGAAATCGTCCTCCGAGTAGAGCCGGATGCAGATGCCATCCTGCACGCGGCCGGCGCGGCCCTTGCGCTGGTTGGCGCTGCTCTGCGATACCGGTTCGATGGGCAGGCGTTTGACGCGGGTGCGCGGATTATACCGGCTGATGCGGGCGAGACCGGCATCAATCACGTAACGAATGCCGGGAATCGTCAGGGAAGTTTCGGCAATGTTGGTTGCGATGACGATTTTGCGCCGTGAAGATGGTGCAAAGACGCGTTGCTGATCTCCCGAACTGAGCCGGCCAAACAACGGGATGATTTCCGCTTCGCCGGAAAAACGGCCTTCAAGCTGGTCGCCAATTTCGCGGATGTCACGTTCGCCCGGCATGAAAATCAGCACATCACCTGAGTTGCTTTCATAGAGAATGCGTTCCGCCGCCTGCACGGCGGCATCCACATAACTGATCTCGCCTTGTTCCTCGGACGCGGAATCCAACGGCTGATATTGAACTTCGACCGGATACATCCGGCCGGAGACTTCAATGATGGGCGCGTCGTCGAAATGCCGCGAGAATGCCTGCGTGTCAATCGTCGCGGAGGTGACGATCAATTTCAGGTCCTTGCGTCTCGCGAGCAGGCCCTTCAAGTGGCCGAGCAGAAAATCAATGTTCAGGCTGCGCTCGTGGGCCTCGTCGAGAATAATCGCGTTGTATGCCGAAAGGTCGGGATCGCCTTGGGTTTCGGCCAATAGAATGCCGTCCGTCATCAGCTTGATGTAAGTCTGCGCGCTGGAGCGGTCGTCGAAGCGAATCTTGCAACCGACTTCGCGGCCCCACGTGACGTTCAATTCCTCGGCGATGCGTCGCGAAATCGAAAGCGCCGCCACCCGCCGCGGCTGCGTGCAACCAATACTGGCTTCGATTCCCAGGCCGGCGTCGAGGCACATCTTGGGAATCTGGGTGGTTTTGCCCGAACCAGTCTCTCCCGCGATGACGACCACCTGATTGGCACGAATGGCGGCAACGATCTCATCTTTGCGCGTGGTGATGGGAAGTTCGGGAGGATAGGCAATGGCGGGAACATTCTGTCGTCTGTCTTCGCGCAACTCAATGGAGGCGCAAACTTGTTGCCGCAATCGCTCCAGCAAGGCGTCGCGCTGATCCGGGTGATGCCGATCGCGCAAAATCCGCGCAAGCCGCCGCCCCAACCGCACCCAGTCGGGCAACAGGCATTGCGGCAGCAGCGTTTTCAGTTCTTCAATTCGGGCATCAGCCATGCAGGATGCCAGTTTAACAGACTGACAGCGTGCTGCAAAGCCGGTAGCGACATCGGGATGAGGCATCTCTTATACACGATGAATTCACTCCCAGATTCAGAAAAGCACGCTTATATTGCTTGAGATGGCAATCATTGGCAGGCGCAACATACTTTCGATTGAGAGAGCTTCCGGTCCCGGCCTCTACCTGAATGGTGGAGAGCTGGGCGAAATTCTTTTGCCTGGCAAATACATCCCAAAGGACATCGCTCCAGGCGTCAAGCTGGACGTCTTCATTTATTTGGATTCTGAGGATCGATTGGTGGCCACGACCGAGATACCAAAGGTCATGGTGGGCGAGTTCGCCTATTTAAAAGTCCTCAGCGTGAATCCGCGCATTGGCGCATTCCTGGACTGGGGCCTGGACAAGGACCTGTTACTCCCGTTCCGCGAACAGGAAACTCCGGTGCGGCCAGGACAGGCAGTGATCGCTTATGTTTACCTCGACCAACAGACCAACCGCATCGTTGCGACCACGCGATTGCATCGGCATTTGAACCGCCAGGAAACGACTTATCGCGAAGGCCAACCCGTCAATTTCCTCATCACCGGTCAAACGCCGCTCGGTTATAATGCGATCGTTGAACAAGCGCATCGCGGCCTGCTTTATCATGACAGCCTTGCAGCGCCACTGCAAACCGGCCAGAAGTTGAAGGGTTTTATCCGTGCTCTCCGTCCCGGAGGCAAGCTGGATTTGAGCCTGGACGCCTCTGGATACAAACGGGTGGCGCCATTTACGGATCGGATTGTCCAGGCGCTGGAGCGCAATGGCGGCCATCTGGCGTTCGATGATGACAGCTCGCCAGAGGCCATCCGCGAAGCCTTCGGCTGCAGCAAAAAAGCGTTCAAACAGGCCCTCGGCGCGCTTTACAAATCCCGTCGCATTCAGTTTAACAAACCAGGCATCCAGTTGCTGGATAACACCACGTATGTCCCAGGTGGTTGATAAGCGGAAAATCAGCCAGCTAAGGGCAATTCGATGATCCGTTACGAATTTCATCTTCGCATCACCGCCGAGCAATATTTGGATTATTATCGCGGAACGGCCCGCCATGTGATTGTGCGCTGCACTACCGGACAGAATGTTCAGTTTCCGGCTTCGCTGCTCCAACAGTTTGTCACCACCGATGGGATCATGGGCGCTTTCGCGCTGACCTGCGACGACCAACTGCGGGACTCTCGTTTGGAACGCGTGAAATGAAATTTCCGCGCGTTCGGCCGAATGCCTTGAACCGTACGCCTGCCAACGATTACTTTGTAGAACACAGTGTATGCCGGACAAATTCCACCCGGGGCAACGTTGGATCAGCGAAAGCGAGCCCGAACTCGGATTGGGTTCGATTCGCCGTGTCACGAACCGGACGGTCACGGTGGCGTTTGGGGCGAGTGAGGCGAAGCGGGAGTATGCCTTGGACAATGCACCGCTCCGACGTGTGCGTTTCCGGGTGGCTGACACGGTCAAGGGCCATGACGATTTGCCGCTGGTTGTGGAATCGGTCCGTGAGCAGAAAGGATTAATTTTTTACGGCGGAAGCGGGCGGGAATTGTGTGAGACGGAACTGAGCGACGCCATCAGTTTCAACAAGCCCGAGGAACGTTTGCTCGCCGGCCAGGTAGATGATCCCGCAGTTTTCGACCTGAGAGTCGCGGCGCTCAAGCACCAGCATCGTCGCCGCAAATCCAAGGTGCACGGATTTGTGGGCGGACGAATCGGGCTCATTCCACATCAGCTTTACATCACCGCCGAAGTGGCGGCGCGATTGGCGCCGCGCGTTCTGCTGGCTGATGAGGTGGGACTGGGTAAAACCATCGAAGCTTGCCTCATACTTCATCGCCTTATCCTCACTGGTCGCGCCCAGCGGGTACTAATCCTGGTGCCCGACTCACTGGTGCATCAATGGTTCGTGGAATTGCTGCGGCGCTTTAATCTTTGGTTCCATATTTTCGACGAAGAACGCTGCGAAGCCATCGAAACCGCCAATCCCGATTTGAATCCGTTCCTCGACGACCAACTGGTGCTCGCCAGCATCAAGCTGTTCAGCGGGAAGGAAAAACGGATTCAACAGGCAATGGCCGCCGGATGGGACATGCTGGTGGTGGACGAAGCCCATCATCTGGGTTGGTCGCCTGAGGCTGTCAGCCCGGAATATGGATTAGTCGAGGCACTTGGCCGACAGATACCGGGACTCCTGCTTTTGACCGCTACGCCGGAGCAACTCGGCATTGCCAGTCATTTTGCCCGCTTGAGGTTATTGGACCCGGATCGGTTTTACGACCTTGGAGAATTCATGAGAGAAGGGGAGAGCTATCGAACCGTCGCGCAGCTTGCAGAAAAACTTCTCGGACACCACCCGCTCACGGCAGGCGAGGCTGAAGTCCTGACAGCCATTCTGGCCGATACCGAAGAGAATATTCACACCAGGCTGGAGCAGATGGCGCGAGGCAACGAAAGTGTGCGAGAGGAGATTATCAGCGCGTTGCTCGATCAACATGGCACTGGCCGCGTGATGTTCCGCAATACGCGTACGACCATCACCGGGATCCCCAGGCGTCTGGCTCGAGTGCAACCGTTGGAA
>JAQGPB010000554.1 GCA_028293265.1 Pedosphaera sp.
CGCCAGGCCGAGCAGCGCCGTGAACAGGCACACTTCAATCATCACCCACAAGATGGCCTTGGTGGAAGTTTTGGAGACGCACGGCTTGGCGTCGCTGCTGCCGGGATTGAGCTTCATCACGCCCGTCGCATTCGCGATGGCTTCCACGCCGGACAGGGCCAGCACCACGCCGACGAAGCCGTTCCAATTTTTCATGAACCCGCCCGTCAACGGCTGCACGTTATGGATGGCGGCGCCCAGATGCGGCAAGGCGAAGAGTCCAAGCAGCAAGACGACAATGGCCGTGGGAATGGATACCAGAAACGCAAGCCCGCCGGTGTGCTTTGGCCCGAAGAAATTCAAAAAGCCGATGACTCCAATTGAGCCGGCAGCCCATATTTCCGGGTGCGACAGTCCCAGATATTTGTCCATGTACAAAAACGCGGACATCGCACTGATGGCCGCCGTGACGATGTAATCGGCGACGAGCAAAAACGCGCCGACGATGGAAATGATCTCCGAGCGATGCCGCACGCTGGCATAAACGCCGCCGCCATCCGGGTAGTGTTTGCAGATGGCCATGTAATTGACCCCCACCAGGGCGGTAAGCAGGCACATCGCGCCAATGAGCCAGAACGAGCTGTAACCAGCCACGGCAAAAGCCAGGCCGATGACGTATGCCTTGCTCGTGCCCCAATCGCCATAAAGAATGGCGGCGGCGCGCGTCCAATCCACGTTGCGGGGACGTTTGGTATTGCTGGCAATCATAACTGGTCAGACGGTCTGACTGTTGCGATGAAATCAATGCCGGCTGCAAAAGCAGCCACGCACAAGAATTGAAGAGCAGGAGGGTTGGCCTCCCTTGCCCTTAATGTTAACGCCTGCGAGGTTAGCTGTCGGGCTGGAACCAATAAGTGTTCCCGATGCCACTGGCACCGTTAGCCCCAATCCGTCACCGGAATAATGGGTTCCCCGCTGGCCCGAATACACGGGCCATTAAGCAGACAAAGAACGTAGAAGAGCCATACCAGCCTTCGGGTAGCAAGTCAAGCCGGTGTGAAGCGGTCTGGCGATCATTGAAAACAAGACTATAACTTCCTGTGGTTGCATTTGTTTGCGAGATTGGCTTAGAATTGGCCCCCAGCATGCCCTTTTCAAAACGTCATTTTATGCGCGGAACATTTTTTTGCGCGGCGCTGTTTGCGGTCGCTTTCTGGCTTTGCCAAGGCGGAGCGCGAAGTGCGGAGGTGAATGAACCGGAAAACACCGAACATCGAACATCGAACATGGAACATCGAATAAGGAAATTGGACAAGGCCGGGACGCCGGATTATTGGGCGGTCGAAGACGCGGCGGCGCGGGAAAAGCTGCCGCTTTATTTGACGATTGCGGCAGCGAAGCCGGAGGAACTGACGCCGGCAAATGGGTTTCCGAAGCGCGAAACTTACTTGTCCTGGCATCGTTCGCACGGCGACAACGGCGGCACGCGCTATTCGGCGTTGGAGCAGATCAACCGCCAGAACGTGACCAATTTGGAGCAGGCCTGGATTTATCATGCGCGCGATGCCAGCAATAACATCCAGTGCAATCCCATCATCGCGGACGGGCTCATGTTCGGGCCGACTCCGGGCGAAGACGTGGTGGCGGTGAATGCGGAGACGGGCGAGGAAGTCTGGCGCTTCGAACCGGAAGGAAAGCCGGCGTTTCGCGGTTTGATCTATTGGCCCGGCCAGCGGGACGCCGCGGAACGGGTAATGTTTTGCGCGGGCAAATATCTCTATGCGGTGAATCCGAAAACGGGCAAGGCAATCGCGGATTTTGGCAAGGGCGGCAAGGTGATGTTGCCCGGCACTTCGCAGGGACATTTTGGCGCGGCCACGGCGGCGCCGACGATTTTTGAGCGGATGATTGTTGTGCCGGGATTTGAAAAGGATGTCTGGGGTTTTGACGTCGTGACGGGAGAATTGAAATGGACTTTCCATACTGTGCCGCATCCAGGCGAGTTTGGTTATGACACATGGGACCACACCGAAACCTACGCGGCGAATTGCTGGGCCGGCATGGCGATGGATGAGGTGCGTGGCATCGCCTACATCACCACCGGCGGACCCAAGCCCAACTTCATCGGCGTGGGGCATCGCGGGGATAATCTGTTTGCGAATTGCGTGGTGGCGATTGACGCGCGGACCGGCAAGCGGCTCTGGCATTTCCAGGAAGTCCATCATGATATTTGGGACCTGGACATCACCGCGCCGCCGAATCTTGGCACGATTACGCGCGACGGCAAGAAGGTGGACATCGTCACCGCCTGCTCGAAAATGGGCGACACGCTGCTGCTGGATCGGACGAGCGGCAAACCGATTTTCCCATTTCGCATGCGCCGCGCGCCCACGAGCACGCTGCCGGGCGAAGTCACGGCTCCGTATCAGCCCGACCCGGAATTGCCGGAGAGATTTTCCAAGCTGGAATTCACGGAGGCCGATCTCACCGACCGCACGCCCGAAGCCGCCGAGTATGTGCGCCTGAGATTTAAGAGTGCGGACACTGGCTTTTTTCATCCGTTCACCGCAGGCAGGCCGAATCTTTACATGGGCATGGACGGCGGCGCGGAATGGACGGGCGCGTGCATTGATGCGCCGACGGGCCGGCTTTATGTCACGGCGAATCATATCGGCTGGATGCCGGCGGTTTTCCGCAGTGACGATCCGCCGGAAGATTCGCGCGCGCCCAAGACGCGGGGACGGATTGTTTACGAAACGGTTTGCGCGGTTTGCCACGGACCGGCGCAGTTGGGAATTGGGATCGTGCCGGCGTTGCGCGGACTGCGGCATCGCATGACCGACGAAGCGGTGATTCACCAGATACAAACGGGCAAAAACGGCATGCCCGCGAACCCGGACATGCCCGAAGCCGACGTGAAGGCGGTGGTGGAATATTTGATGCTCCGCGACCGCGGGCTGCTGCCAGA
>JAQGPB010000578.1 GCA_028293265.1 Pedosphaera sp.
ACTGGCACGCAAACATAACTGGGCGCTGGTGCAAACTTTGCAGCACGGCATTTTTGCTTTCTATGCCGTGCTCGTCAATTTGGAGAATCCCGCCGAGAGCCTGAGGCTTGATGCCTGCTCCAGTTACGCGCGGTCCGGCCGTCTGCTGGTGCCCGAGGCAGTGCTGCTCGGAAACCGGATTCCGGGGCGCGGTTTTCACATTCCTGCGCCGGCGGCGGAATTTATTTACGTGCTGGCAAAGATGTTTGACGCGAAGCACAAATCGCCCGCGGATTATCTGCCGCGCCTGCGGGAATTGTGGCTGCAGGAGCCGGCGAAGGCCCAGGAATATTTTGCCAATTTGTTTGGCGAGACCGGGCGGAGCCTGGAGCAATGGTTTGAGTGCCCGGCGGAGGAATGGCGCAAACTCGGCGTGGTCATGCTGGCGCGCAACAAGTTCGGGCCGGCATTGAGGTTGCGGGAATGCGCGCGGGTGCTGCGGCGCATTTTTCAGCCGACCGGAATCTGCCTCACGGTGATGGGGTCCGACGGCGCAGGCAAGTCCACGCTGCTGGTCAATTTGCGGAAGCTGCTGGAACCTTGCTTTCGTTATCAACAGACTTTTCATTTCCGTCCGGCGGTGTTCGAAAAAAGGAAGACGGAGGTCGTAACCGAACCGCACGCACAGCCGTCTAGGAACGTGGTCTCAAGCTGGCTGAAGGTGATTTATTATTTTGCCGATTACTGGATGGGATGGTGGTTGTTGGTGGCGCCCGCGCGGGTCCGCAGCACCCTGACCATTTTCGACCGGGGCTTTGATGATTTGCTGGTGGATCAGAAACGGTATCGCCTGCGCGGGATGTCGCTGATGGCGGGCATGATGCGCCGGTGGTTGCCCAAGGCGGATCGCACGTTTTTGTTGTCGGCCCCCGCAGAGTTGTTGCGTCAGCGCAAGCCCGAACTGCCGTTGGAAGAACTGGAAAGACAGCAGGCGGCCTTGCAAAAACTGGCGCAGGAGGGCGGGCGTTACGTGCTCGTCTCCGCGGCAGAATCCCCGGAACAGGTCGCACATGCCGTCTGGCGCGACGTGGTGATGTGCCTGGCGGCGCGGGAGGCAAAGCGGGCCAGCTTTAGAATATCATGAAAGCTTCAGCCTGTGCCATTTCTTGGACTGAGTTGTTTGCCGCGGAAGGAGCGGACGATTTCAAACTCGAGATGCGTGTGATTCAAAAGGGCGGCCAACCTTTCATCATGCTGCCGCCCGCGCCTGAAATGGCCGCCAAAGGTTTGTCCTTATATCCGGCCCAAACCAGATTCGCCAGGGCAGCCAAGCGAATCTTGGGCGCGGCATTATTGACGCGGATACCGGTGCCGCTCCGCCGGGTCGCGATTCAGTTGTCACGAAACGATCCGTTTGCGCGCTTTCTCATCAAGCTGGCCGGCGGCAAGTCCCAAAAAATTCCGCCATTTGCGATCATCGCGGGAAATCCGCGGACGGAAGGAAGACGATTTTTGGTGCTGTTGTTCGATGAATATCACCGGCCCGCCTTCCTCGTAAAAGCGGGCGTCGGGGAGGCGGCCAAGCGCCTGATTCAAGCCGAAAGGGCATTTCTTCGCGGGCCGGCGAGCGGTTTTTCCGGGCTGCCTGCTTTATACGAGTCGCTGGTCACCGAGCGGGTGGAGGCTTTGGCGCTGGCTTATGTGGAGGGAGAATCACCCACGGGTGAAAATCGCCCGGTGATGGCAAAACTGCTGGGCGGCTGGTTGGATCGCAACCAAACCATTCATGCAGGAGAAGTGCCCGCCTGGCAGGCTTTGGAAAAGGCGCATGGGGCGGACCCCATGTTCCGCCACATCGCGCAAAAATTGGCGGATTGCGCGTTTCATCCCACGCTGTTCCATGGCGATTTTGCGCCTTGGAACATCCAGGTTTCGCGCACGGATGGCGCGTGGATCGTGCTGGATGGGGAGCGGGGGAACCGGGTCGGTTTCCCGGCTTGGGATTGGTTTCAATACGTGGTTCAGACCGGGATTCTCGTGGAAAAATTGACGGCGCAAGCCATCGTTCGCCGGGTGGAAAATTTGCTGGCAGATGCTTCGTTTCTGCATTATGCGGAATCGGCGGGAATCCGGGGCAGCGAAAAAACCTTGGCCACGGCGTATCTTTTTCATTATGTGAACATGGTGCGGCCCAGCGAGGGAGGGAAGACCGCGAAAGCCCTGCTGTCCATTCTGTGCGACCGTTTTCTATGAAATAGTCGTGGAATTCAGGCGGTGCGGCTGCTAAGGTTGCGGCTTATCGCATGATTGAAAAGTCACAGATAAAATTTTCAATCGTCACGCCCAGTTTCCGCAATTCAAAGTGGCTCAAGCTTTGCATTGCGTCGGTAGCCGACCAGCAAGGCGCGACGTTCGAGCATATCGTTCAGGATGCCTGTTCGGACGACGGCACGCAGGAATGGCTCCCGCACGATGTGCGCGTCAAGGCCTTCATCGAAAAGGACAAGGGCATGTACGACGCCGTCAACCGTGGCTGGAAGCGCGCGCAGGGCGAGCTGATTGCCTACCTCAACTGTGACGAACAATACTTGCCCGGCGCGCTGAAAAGCGTGGGCGACTATTTTCAGGCGCACCCGGAGGTGGACGTGGTGTTGCCGGATACGATCGTGGTGGGCGAGCAGGGGGATTATTTCTGCCATCGGCCGTCGCTCGTTCCGCTGGTGCACCAGATCTGGATTCGTTTCCCGGTTTTGACTTGCGCGGTCTTTATCCGGCGGCGGGTGGTGGAGGATTTGGGACTTTACTTCGACACCAAGTGGCGTGACCTTGGCGACATGTTTTGGATGCTGGATTTGCTCAAACGCGGGGTGCGCATGCGGGTGCTGCGACGGTTCACCTCGGTCTTCACCGAAACCGGCGAAAACATGAATCTCAAGCCCAATGCGCGACGGGAGCACGCGGAAAAGAACCAGATGATGCCGGATTGGGTCAGGCGCATGTCCCGGGCGATGATCTGGCATCATCGGTTCCGCATGCTTGCGCGAGGCGCTTATTTTCAGCGGCCATTTGACTATTCGGTTTACACCCTTGCCAGTCCTGATCGGCGCGTGTTGCATCAGGTGGCCCGTCCCACCGCGCTCTGGCCGGGGCGCTACTGAGTTTCTGGTTTGTTTTTTTCGATGAATTGGTTACTTAAAATTACCGATCAGGGCAGCTTGGCAGACTCCATGCCGCTGGTTTTATGCCAAGAAAGTTGAAAGTGCTGCTTTCCGCCTTTGCCTGCGAGCCCCACACGGGATCGGAACCGGAAGTGGGCTGGCAGTGGGCGCTGCAAATGGCGCAGTACCATGACGTGACAGTACTGGCCCGGGCCGATAGCCGCGCGGGGATTGAAAAAGAACTGGATTTGTTGCGCGGCACGCGGCCTCTGCCCCGGTTCGTTTACCATGACGAAGGGCGGTTCCTGCTTTGGATCAAGGCGCGGTTCAGGACCATCCGGCTGTATTATTTTTTCTGGCAGATTTCGGCCTGGAAAATCTTCTCGCGCCTGACCCGGGAAAATCATTTCGATCTGTTGCATCACGTGACTTACGCCGGCTACCGGTTTCGCACGGCGATCTGGAACCACGGTGTCCCCACCATCTGGGGACCAGTGGGGGGGATTCAATCCATCCCCTGGCGGCTGCTGCCTTGGAAATATCCGGCGCCGCTGATGCTCGAGGTGTTCCGGCATTTCAATAATTTCGTCCAATCTTTTCCGTTCCATCGCCTGCGCAAGCGGGCGCAATTGACCACCATCACGCTCGCATCCACCCAGGAAATGGCGGAGACCTTCCAGGGGTTGGGGGTGAAGGCAACGCTGATGCCGACCGTCGGTTTGCACGTGCGCGACATGTCCGTCCCTCCGCGCCGCGCGCCCCAGGGACCGTTGAAAGTGTTGTTCGTCGGCAGTGTGATCACGCTCAAGGGAATTGACCTGGCCATCGAGGCGATGGCCGAGGCGGGCACGGATGCGACATTCACAATTGTGGGGGACAGCAAATTCATGTCGAATGCGCGCCGGCTGGTGAGCAAACTGGGGATCGGGTCCAAGGTGGAATTCCGCGGCCGGCTTCCGTTGCGGGAAACGCTGCGTTGCTATCCCAATTTTGACCTGTTTCTTTTTCCCAGCTTGCATGACACCGGGGGCTTCGCGTTGATCGAGGCAATGTCCTGGAGTGTGCCGGCGATCTGTCTGGATTGCGGCGGGCCGCGCATCGCGGTCCGGGAGGGTGCCGGGTTCCGGATTCCGCTGGATTCGCGCAAGGCGGTGGTGGCAGGTTTGGCGGAAGCCGTCCGCAAGTATGACCGCAATCGCGAGTTGTTGGTGGAACATGGCCGCGCGGCGCGGGAGATCATCCTGCGCGATTACGATTGGGACACAAAAGGACGGCAAATGGACGCGATCTACCAACAGGCCGTGTCCGCAGGCGCGCGGTCGCCACAGGTTACGCCATTAAAATGCTAAAAGGCCGTTTCAACCACATTTTCAGCCGGCTGCGTCCAATCAAGGGCTTGCTGGTGTCCGCCACGATTTTGTTCATCATTGGTTCGTTCACGTGACTGCCGCCGCGGCGCTGTTTGAATCGGAAACGCCCGGATTCAAATGCCGCTTTACAAACTGCTCAAGCCGGGGCCAGGCTTCGGCTTCGCTGATGTTCCAGAGACAATGCGGAACGGGAAAACGGCAGTAATCCGAACAGGGTTTGTAGGGACAGGCCTTGCCTTCCATCAATTCCGCCGCGGGATGCAGGGGCACAAACCATTCGGGCACCTGATCGCCAAAAAAGGTGAAGCTGGGAATGCCGCAAAAAGCCGCCAGGTGGCCCGGCCCGGAATCATTGCCGACCAATACTCCCGCGTCGTCCATGAGGCGCAGCAAGGCGGCGATGGTTTCTGGGGCAGTGACCTGCGTTTCACCGGCATTCTTCCACCAGGCTTGTTGGTCCGGGTTGCAGACGACCTTGACCGTGTATCCGCAACCGCGCAATTTTTCCACCAGCCGGCGATAGCGGTCCAAAGGCCAGACGCGCACCGGTTGCGCCGCGCCAGTATGCACCAGGACCGCCCGGCCTGCGGGACGGGCGGGGAAACGGAGCTTGTCGCGCGGCTCCAAATCCAAATTCAGCGCCTCGGCAATGATCCTCCAATGTTCATATTGATGTGCCTTGGGGTCCGGCGAAGCCAGCGGGTGCGTAAGAAAAATCCGGCTGCCGAGGCGGGGGAATCCGAGACGGGCTTTCGCGCCGCTGAGGTTGAGCAGAAAATGGTCGCGCGGATCCCAGCGCGCGGAGAGGGCGACATCGAAGCGTTCCCGGTGCAGGCTCCTCCAGACTGAAAACATCGGGCGCCAAGGCCAGTGGAGTAGCCTATACTTGTGGTTGAAAGCCGTCCACGGCGCATTGAAGGGTATCACCTTGATGGCCGGCCAAAAGCGGGGCTGGAAGTCGAGGGCAAATGCCTTGGCCAGCAAGGTGATGTCAAATTGCTCGCAGGCCTTGCGCAAGAATGGCGTGGCTATGGCCAGGTCGCCCACGGCCCAGAGTTGTATGATCAGCAATTTGGGCTTCACAAGTTCAGCAGGCGTCCCAGGTCAGTCCGGCAAAATCTTGCTTCACGGCGGGGGCAAACTCAACGTGGGGATTGAGCCGGTGATCGTCATCCAAGCAGCTAAAAGTCATGCGTTTAATCTCATGGTCAGGCCTTCGGGCGAATCAGTAACTACGAACATCTTTATCGCCCGCGTGCCCAAACCATCAATCAGTCTAATGTGTGCTGAAAATCCTGTAAAGGAGCGGCGCATGGCGTGGCATTTTGACTCTGGTCAAGCGATTGGTCCAAACGGCCTCATGGAACCTCGGCGCCTTGGTTTGGCAGAGTAGCATATTGCCATCAAACCCTCCACCGGGAACTGGGCCGGGCGACTTCATGGGCGGTTCTGACGAGCGGATTTTTTCGGGTATAAAGCGCGTAACTGAACGCTTTTTGGAAATAAATGCCGCCGGCCAGGCGGCGCAACCGGTGCTGGAGCACGAGCAGTCCCTTAGTTTTACGCGCCCAAAGCGGGGCCGTATCGAACAGCGCGGCGGCTTCGCGCCGGGCTTCCGGGCTTGCGCCAAGATTATCGCCCGTGAGGGTAAAGGCAGAAGTAAAACGGCGCAACACAGCCATTCGCACCCGTTGACGCAACAGCCGCAGCATCCATTCGGCATCTCCGGCAACGCGGAATTTCGGATCAAAAAACAAGCCGAGGTCGGCGATGATGCGCCGGCGAAAAAAAGTGGCGCAGGTGAAAGCCGGGAGGTGCGAGACCCAGGTGTGATACAACCGGGGTGCCTGGACCTTGCGATGAAACCGGTAATCGCCCTCCGCATCCACCACCACGAAATCCGCAAAGAGCACGTCAACCCGGGGGGACTCCATAAAGAATTTTTCCACGGCCTGAAGCGCGCCGGGGAGATATTGTTCGTCGCAATTAAGATAGGACAGGATTTCGCCCCCGGCGCGGCGCAGGCCGCGATTCACGGCATCGTACATTCCGTCGTCCTTTTCGACGAAGGTTTTCACCCGCGGGTCGCGGGGCAGCCAGTCCAGTGTGCCATCGTCAGAACCGGCGTCTTGAACGAGGTGCTCGCATTCGACGCCTTGATCGGCAACGGAAGCGATGCAGAGCTTCAACCAATCCGAACTGCGAAAACTGGGGGTGATGACAGAGAAGCGCACTGGCAGGCTTGCGGTTAAAAACGGTCCGTCGCCGCACTGGCCCGGGCACCGGCGGTGACTGATCGGAGCGGAGGAATCATCGGGTAACGCCAGCCAGCCTGAAGCGGTTCAACACCTGCTGTTTCACCGGCTCCACCACGGGACTGCGCATGCCGCCATTCAAGGCGATGCTCAGGCCTACAAGGCCAGAAAAATAAACCAAGTCGCTGTATAACGAGCCAAATATGATGAAAAAAACGATGACTCTTACGATAAACGCAACCAGCAGAAAACGGTTGATGTTCTCAAGTTGCGGCTCTCCGAACTGATAATTCCGGTAGAGCAGGCGGCAACCCGCGGCCAGGAACCAGATAAAGCCGATGGCTCCCAGAATGCCAAAAGGCATGATTACGGAAAGCGGCCCATTGTGGTAATCACCGGCGAGCTCCGCACCCGCGGCGGTGTCAGAACCGCGGATCATGCCGCGCGAGAGCATGTCCAGCTCGTTCGCATCAATGCCATAGCCTTTGCCCAAGATCAAATATTGCGGCACCTGGGGCAGCACATCCTGCCACATTTCCAGCCGCCAATCCACGGAAGCCTGCGCATTGAGTTCGGCTTCAGTATCAAGCTTCAATGGAAGAAAGGTCAGCGAACGTTGGATTGTAAGGGGCAATTTGTCCGCGAACGGGATGAGCAAGGTGCAAAATAGTATCCCGCAAAGAACGATGGCAGGCAGCATGCGGCTGCGCATCAAGCCTTCCAGATAAAACAAAATTCCCAGCGTAAGCCCCAGGTCAATGACCCGGGACCGGAACCCGCCAAACAAAATAAGAACCATGAAAAGCGAGAAAATCAAGGGACGCCACCATTTTCTCGGATCAAAAATCCCGCGAATGCCAAAAAGCGCAAGGCACAGGGCAACCATGGCTGTGCTCGTGGTTGCCAGGCCGCTTAACCGGGTAATGGCAGAACCGGCTTCAAGGACAGTAGGGGCCGGTCCGGTGATATCCGGCGGGAAAACAAGAAAAAGTGGATAAAACGCCTGACCGATGACAGGGGCGAGGCTGCCAACTGCGGCGGACAGCGCCCCGAGGAAGAACACGCATACGTACAGCTTGGCCTTGCGCTCGGGAATGCGTTGCGCGGTGAGGGCAAAGAAGCCAACCACGCCTGACAGCAGAAAGACATAGCGCTTGCCGCCGATGCCTCCCGAACCGAAGATATTGAGACCGAAGCTGTTGGTGAGATAGGCGGTGCCCAAGACTACCACGGTCAGAAAGAGAAGCGGCCGCGTCACGGAAGGAACCGAGATGAATTTCAGGTCCCGGTTCATGACATAAGCGAGGAACGAAAAACCAAAGCTTACGAAAATCAAAATCAGGACAATGGAAGGTTTGCCCGGAAGAAAGTACAAGCCCATGACCGAATTCCAAAAGAAAATCAATAATGGATAATGCCACCGCAACAGGATGGGAAGAGCCAGCAGGCAAAACAGCACTCCAATTGACCCAAAAGTGACGACATCGGTCGGGGTGGCCAGGAGGTAGCCGATAAAAATGGCCAGCGGCAGGCAAATGCCATAAACCACCAAGGATCGAAACAATGAAAAAGCATTGGTCATGCGTCACGAGGATTGGGGCAAAAATTGAACCATAATACAATGTTAAACTGAAGTTTTTACCATCATTCGGGACAGTTTCGATCTTTCTCGCCTTCCTCTGCCGATCCAAGGAACGTCACGAGTTTTTTAACTTGCTGCTTCCAATCCCTCCAGTTCGGTCGAATCTTCCTTGGCATTCGCCACACCGCCATTCAAACTCACATTCAACCCTACCAAACCGGCAAACACCGCCAGATCCGAATACAACGATCCAAAAACGAAGAAAAAGGTGATAATTCGCACAATAAAGTACGCAAAAAGAAACGTATTGATCGTATGCAGTGAAGGATCTCCAAAGCGAAAATTTTGATACAATGCCTTCGTGGAAGCAAACAGGAACCAGAGAAAGGAAAAGGCCCCAAACAGGCCGAAGGGAACAATCACCGACAGCGGTCCGCTGTGATAATCGCCGGCAATCATTGCGCCTTCGTAACTCCTGCCATAGCCCCCTTTTGCCGCCTGGGCCGCCAAGTACAGATCGCTGGGATCCACCACATAACCCTTCCCCTTGATCAAATACTTGGGCACGCTCGGCAGCACCTCCTGCCACATTTCCAGCCGCCAGTTGGTGGAATCTTCGGCATTCATTCGGACCATGGGATCAATATTGAGGGGCAGGAAGGCCAGGGTACGTTGAATCACCAGCGGCAGCTCTTGAGCATACGGTACTGTGATTGCACAGGCCAAAATCATGCTCAGCGCAAGGGCCAGGAAGTAACGGGTGCGGCACAGGCCCTCCAGGCAAAACATAAGGGCAAAAGTCAGCGCGCACGAGATCATGTTGGAACGGAAACCGGAATAGAGGTTTCCGAGCACTGCGAGCACCAGAAACGCCAGCCGCCATGGCCGGGCCAAGTCAAGCACTCCGCGCGTTCCATAACGCGCCAGAACAAAGCAGAACAATCCCACTGCCGCCCCGGTCAAACTGCCAAGACGTACGAAACTTGACGTCATCAGTTCCACGCCAGGCCCCGATACTTCATCCACGGCGCCTTCGATTGGGAAGAGATAAACCAAGAAATAGAAGCCCGATCCGCCCGCGGCGGCGAGATAGCCGACCAAACCCGTCAGCGCCGAAAGAAAGAACACCGCCGCTGCCAGACGGGCATATTTGCGGCTGATGGTAATGGTGGAAAGCCCGAAATAGAGGAATATGGCCGTGATGATGCCGACGTAGCGTTTGCCACCGGCGTTGGCCGATCCAAAGAGGGCGAAGCCAATGCCGCCGGTGGCATAAGCGGTAGCCAGCGTAACGACCGCCATCGCGATAAGGGACAGGGCGACCTGCCTCGCTCGGAAAAATGGGACATGCTGCCCCATGGAACGGTTGAGCATCAAAAAAAAGAAGCTGACGCAGGCCATGATCATGCAGAAAGAGGGCCGGCCGGGGACAAACATCGGGTAGATAAGGGCGTTACAACTGAAAATGAGCAGCGGGTGATGCCAGCGCATCAGCAGCGGGATGCTCAGTACGGAAAGCACCATCACCACCACCGCAATGCTGCCAGATTCAAGCGGTTCCGCGAGCAGATAGCCGACGAGTACTGCCAGCGGGAGACAGACTCCGTAGATCAAATGTGACCGCGAGACGACAACTGTATTTGCCATTTAAAGTCCAGATTAGAATTAAACGGGCGCAAGTTCGCAATCCTTTTTTGCTGTTTTGAACTAAAAGTCCGCCTTCGCTCTCTAATATGCACCCATGTTTTTCTTGTCCGATTCCGGGCGTGCTGTAATGTGACCCGCCTATGTCCGAATTGCGGTCAGGTCTGAGAAAAATTACCAACGGGGCCATTGGGATTATGCCGACGCCGGTGCTGCGATATTTGCTCAAGTCAATCCATTGGCAACCTGAGATTCAAGACCAGATCAAATTTCATGTCACCCCTTATCACTACAGTTGCGCCCTCGCAGATACTGATGAAGTGGATGTTCGCGGGCTTGACACCAAGCGGGTGATTCCGGGCTTTCCTGAGGATCTTTCCGCGTTTTTCCCCCTCATAGCCCAGCTCAAGCCGTTTGCGGCCGAACTGCACTCCTTGCCGCGGACCAAAAGTGAAAATGCAACTTTTTGGTTCGATAACGGCGGCTACGGAGATTTTGACGCGATCACGCTCTACGCAATGGTCAGGCATTTGAAACCGAAGCGAATCATCGAAATCGGCTCTGGTTTCAGTTCGCGTCTGATTACATTCGCCGCTCTCAAGAACGCCGCCGAAGGATTCAAACCTGAATGCATGTTTATTGAGCCTTTTCCTTCTCCCGCATTGCTCAGTTTTCAGCTCAGCGGCCCTTTGGTGGTGAAAAAAGCGCAGGAGATCCCGCTGAGCGAATTCTCGAATTTGCAATCGGGAGATATTTTGTTCATTGACAGCAGTCATGTCATGAAGGCTCAGAGCGATCTCTGCTACATTTTTCAACAGATTCTTCCCCGTGTTTCCAAGGGGGGTTATCTTCATTTTCATGATATTTTCACCCCTTACGATTATCCCGCCGAGTGGATTCTCAAGCACAAACGATCTTGGAACGAGCAATACGTGATAGAAACCTTGCTGGCCAATGGTTCGAACTTTCAGACCATTTTGCCGGTGCATGGGCTTTGGCGGGACCATTTGGATAAACTGAAGGAACTGCTTCCTTCAGGCCACATTTGCTCGGTCGCCCTCTGGTTGAGAAAAATCCAGGCAGTTTGACAACGAGACGGCCGGGTGATTATTTACTTCCTTTACTACCGGGGTTCAAAACGGGCATATAAGAACGGATGAATTTAAGTTCGTTCGCTTTCAAGCTCTACCGGCATTCGGTCGCTCCCATCGTTCGCTCGTTGTTT